>JAKAWF010000011.1 GCA_021817025.1 bacterium | reverse complement strand
CCAGCAGGAGCTGGCCGAGCTGCGCACCCTGAGCGCCGGTCAACTGGCGGCATCCGCTCGCTCCGCGCCGCCCCCGCGACCATTCGAGGCGGCTCTGCGGGGCTCTGGGGTCGCCGTGATCGCGGAGATGAAGCGCCGCTCGCCGTCGGCGGGGACGCTGCGCCCCGACCTCAAACCGGCCGAGATGGCGGCGGCCTTGGTGGCCGGGGGCGCGGCCGCGATCTCGGTCCTGACCGAGCCGGACTCCTTCGCGGGAACGATGGGCGACCTGGCCGTGGTGCGAGCGGCGGTGGCTCTCCCGGTGCTGCGCAAGGACTTCGTGGTCGACCCTCTGCAGGTGCTCGAAGCCCGGGCGGGCGGGGCGGACGCCGTGCTGCTGATCGTCCGGGCCCTGGCCCCGGAGCTCCTCTCCGACTGCCTCGGCCGGTGCCGAGAGCTGGGGATGGCGGCTCTGGTCGAGGTCCACGACGAGGCGGACATGGAGGTGGCGGCCGGTCTTGGAGCGTCCCTGATCGGGATCAACAACCGCGACCTCGACCGGCTCACAACCGACCTCCACACCACCCAAAGGCTGGCGCGGATGGCGCCCCCCGGGGCCCTGCTGATCTCCGAGTCGGGCATCAGGACCCGTGCGGAGGTGGAGCTGGTGGGCGGCTGGGGGGTCTCGGCGGTGCTGGTGGGGGAGAGCCTGATGAGGGCGCCGGACCCCGTTTCCGCCCTGGCCGCCCTGACCCTGACCGGGCCTCCGGGGACACTGTGAGGGTCAAGGTCTGCGGTATCACCAAGGTGGCGGATGCCGCGGTGGCGCTGGATGCTGGCGCGGACGCCATCGGGCTGGTCTTCCACCCTGACAGTCCCCGGCGGGTGGCGCCTGAGGAGGCGCTCCGGATCGCCGCTTTGGTCAGGCCCCGGGCGGACTGCGTGGGGGTCCTGGTCGACGCCGACCTGCCCCACCTGCAGGAGCTGGTCGAGCGCTTCCATCTCAGCGCCGTCCAGCTCCATCTGCGCAGCTGTCCCTTGGAGCTGGTGACCCGGCTGGAGGTTCCGGTGTGGCCGTTTGTCGGCGTCGCCGGGGCGGCATCACCCTGGACCGTGAGGTGGTGGCCTGACCTGCCGTTGATGCTGGATACCCTCGGCCCCGCGGGCGCTGGGGGAACCGGGCTGGCGCTGGACCTGGAGGTGGCCCGGGTGGTGGCCAGCCACCGTCCGATCTGGTTGGCGGGCGGCCTTGGACCCGACAACGTGGGCCTGGCGGTGCGCACGGTCCGGCCCTTCGGGGTCGATGCCAGCTCCCGCCTGGAGGTGCGGCCCGGAGTCAAGAACCACGACCTGGTCACCCGCTTCGTCGCCGAGGCCCGACGGGCCGCCCAGGCGCCCTCCGGCGACAATGGTGCCCGCAGTGAGTAGGCCCGGCCCGTTGATGATCACGCCCCCGCCGCCGTCGGGCAGGTACGGGGAGTTCGGAGGGCGGTTCGTGCCCGAGACCGTGATGCCAGCGCTGGGCGAGCTGGAGGCGGCCGCGGTCGGGGCTTTCGCCGATCCCAGGTTCCTGGTGGAGCTGGCCGGACTGCACGCCGACTACGCCGGGCGCCCCACCCCCTGCTACCTCGCCGACCGGCTCTCGGCGCGTGCCGGGGTCCCGATCTGGCTCAAGCGTGAGGACCTGCTGCACACCGGGGCCCACAAGCTCAACAACGCTCTCGGCCAACTCCTGCTGGCCCGGCGCATGGGCAAGGAGCGCATCGTGGCCGAGACCGGGGCCGGCCAGCACGGCCTCGCGACCGCCACCGCCTGCGCCCTCTTCGGGCTCCGGTGCGTGGTCTACATGGGCGAGGAGGACATGCGCCGGCAGGCCGTGAACGTGGCCAAGATGCGGCTGCTGGGAGCCCGGGTCGAGCGCGTCGTGAGCGGCTCCCGAACTCTCAAGGATGCCACCTCCGAGGCGATCCGGGACTGGGTCACCAACGTCCGCGACACCCACTACGTGATCGGCTCGGCGGTCGGCCCCCATCCCTACCCGTGGCTGGTGCGGACCCTGCAGTCGGTGATCGGCAGCGAGGCCCGCGCCCAGATGCTGGCGGCCACCGGCGAGCTCCCCGGCACGGTGGTGGCGTGCGTCGGCGGCGGCAGCAACGCGATCGGGATCTTCGCCGGATTCCTGGCCGACCCCGCAGTGGAGCTGATCGGAGTCGAGGCGGGCGGCCGAGGCCTGGGCCGGGGCGACCACGGCGCCAGCCTCAGTCACGGTCGACCGGGGGTCCTCCACGGCTCGCAGTCGTTCCTGCTCCAGGACGCGGATGGGCAGGTCGACTCCACCCACAGCATCTCCGCCGGACTCGACTATCCCGGGGTCGGCCCTGAGCATGCCCACCTGCGCCAGTCGGGCCGCGCCCAGTACGTCGTCGTCGATGACGAGCAGGCGCTGGCGGCCTTTCACCTGCTCTCGCGGCTGGAGGGGATCATCCCCGCCCTGGAGTCCGCCCACGCCGTCCACGCCGCGGTTGAGCTGGGCCGGCGGGGCGATCCCGGGAGCCCGGTGTTGGTCTGTCTCAGCGGCCGCGGCGACAAGGACATCGACACCGTGCTCGAGTGGGACGCCGACCGCCGGTGAACGCTGCGGGCTCCGCCCAGACCCGGATTCGGACGGCCCTGGCGAGGAGGCCCGGCCCGCCCCACCTGGTGCCCTACCTGATGGCCGGCTTTCCGCGCCGCGATGACACCGTCAGCCTGTTGCTGGCGGCTCAGGCGGGCGGCTCGGCCCTGGTCGAGCTGGGCCTGCCCTACTCGGATCCGCTCGCGGACGGTCCCACCATCCAGGCGGCTGGCCAGCGGGCGCTGGCCGGGGGAATGACCGTCGCGACCGCGCTCCGGCAGGTGCAACAGGCCAGGGCCGAGGGGCTGTCCGTGCCCCTGGTGGTGATGACCTATCTCAACCCCCTCCTGCGGATGGGACTGGTGGAATTCTGTGGCCTGGCGGTCGCCTCCGGTGTCGACGGGGTGCTGGTCCCCGACCTGCCCTTGGAGGAGGCCGAGGAGCTGGTCGCGGCGGCGGCGAGTGCCGATCTGGGGGTCATCACCATGGTGGCGCCGACCACCCCGGACCAGCGGCTGGCTCGCGCCGCCGCGTTGAGCACCGGGTTCCTCTACTGCGTCTCCCGAACCGGGGTCACCGGGGGAGGGTCGGAGGATCAGGAGGAGGGGCGGCAGCTGCTGTTGCGGGCCCGCCGGCTGACCGACATCCCAGTGGCGCTCGGCTTCGGCGTCAGGCGGCCCGAGCAGATCCACAGCCTGGCCGGGCTGGCCGACGCCGTGGTGGTCGGGAGTGTGCTCCTGGAGGCGGCCTCCGAGGCGGCTGACCCAGCCCGCGCGGTGGGCCTGGCGCTGGAGCGTCTGCGGGCGACCAACTGAGGCGGCTCGGATGGACTGGGGCCCGGGAGCGCGCCTCAGGCGGACAGGCCGCCGTCCACCACCACCACCTCGCCGGTGATGAAGGAGGCCGCCGGGGTGCACAGGAAGGCGACCGCGGCCGCGATCTCCCCAGCCGTCCCGGCCCGCCGCAGCGGTGTCAGCCTGATCAGTTCGGCGAGCTGCTCCTCGGAAACCGAGGAGCTGGTCAGCTCCGTCAGCACGTAGCCGGGAGCGACCGCGTTGCAGGTGATGCCTCGCGAACCCAGCTCCTTGGCGACCGACTTCGTGAGCCCGATCAGACCGGCCTTGGCAGCGGCATAGTTGGCCTGGCCCGGGTTGCCGCCCAGGCCGACGATGGAGCTGACGTTGACGATGCGTCCCCAGCGCTGTTTCATCATCGGCGGCACCGCGGCCTTGGTCACGTGGAAGCAGGCCGTGAGGTCGGTGCGCAGGACCTGGTCCCAGTCGTCGCCGGTCATGCGCAGCAGCAGGCGGTCGCGCAGCAGGCCGGCGTTGTTGACCACGATGTCGAACGGCCCCAGCTTGGAGAACATCTCCGCCACCTGGAGCGGATCTCCGACATCGGCCTGGTGGATCTCGGCACCCGCCAGAGCGGAGGCGGTGGCGGCGGCCGCGTCGTGGTCGGAGCGGTAGTTGATGACCACCCTGGCGCCCAATCCTGAGAGCTCCTTGGCGATGGCGGCGCCGATGCCCTTGCCACCCCCGGTCACCAGGGCGGAGCGGCCTGAGAGGTCCAGGTCCACCGCTATCCCTGGGCCCCGTCGACCAGGAGCTCGTCGGCGTTCCAGGTCGCCACTCCCGCCATGTGCTTGGCGGCCAGGCTCGCCAGCACCCGGCCCGGTCCCAGCTCCACCACGGTCCCGATCCGCCACCGCTGCATCACGGTCATGGTCCGGGCCCACAGGACCGGGCGCAACAGGTGCCCGACCAATTCGGAGCGGACCGACCGCACGGAGTGCAGGACCGCACCGGTGCCGTTGGCCACCAGGGGGATTGTCGGTGCGCGGAGAGGCAACTCGCGGATCTTCTCCGCCAGCTTCGCGGCCGCCCTCTCCATCAGGGGGGAGTGGGCGGCCAGCGGGATGTCGAGCACCAGCACCCGCCGCGCCTTGGCCTCGGTGGCCAGGCTGGCGGCCAGGTCGATGGCCGCTCCCTCGCCACTCAGGATGAACTGGTTGGGAGCGTTGAAGTTGGCCAGCCAGAGGCCGCCCAGGCGGCCCGCCTGCTGGCGGATCGCCTCCACCTCGGGCTCGAGCAGGCCAACGATCGCCAGCATCCTGCCCGGGCTGGTGTCGGCGGCCGCGGCCATCAGGCGGCCGCGCTCGCGCACCAGGAGGAGGGCGTCATCCCACGATATGGAACCGGCGGCGGCACAGGCGCTCATCTCGCCCAGACTGTGGCCCGCGACCAGGGCCACGTTCTCGGTTCCGAAGCGCTCGCGGTACGCCTCGAAGGCGGAGTACGAGATCGCCACCAGGCAGGGCTGGATGTTCTCCGTGCGCAGCAGCTCCTCCGCCGGCCCTTCGAAGCAGAGCCGCCTGATCGGCATCTCCAGAACCTGCTCCGCCTGGTCCATGGCGCGGTCGGCAGCCGCGGAGATGAGGGTCAGCTCACGCCCCATGCCTGGGCGCTGCACCCCCTGGCCGGGAAACAGCAGCGCGAGTGGCGGAATCAGGGCCGGCGCGGGCCAGGCGGTGGGTGCGATCAACTTGGGGCCCGCTTCTCCTGCAGGTAGACCCAGAGGTCGCCGATCCGCTTCATGCGATCGAGCTCCTCGGGCGGGAGCGTCACCTGGTAGTGATCCTCGACGGCCATGATCAGCTCGACCAGGTCCAGCGAGTCCGCCGCCAGGTCCTTGGCGAAGCTCACGTCCATCTGGACGAGGTCGGCGTCGACTCCCAGAATCTCGCTGGCTATCTGCTGCAGCTCAGCGAAGTCGAGCGGGCCGTCGGTTGCGGCGTCAGCTGTGTCAGTCACTTCCGTGTCTCCTCAAGGCGACTAAGCGGGGCCCCGGCCGATGACGAGGCAGGAGTTGTGCCCGCCGAACCCGAAGGAGTTCGAAAGGGCCACCTGGACCTCGGCCGGCCGGGCCCGGTTGGGCACGTAGTCGAGGTCGCATCGGGGATCGGGGTGTTCGAGATTGATGGTGGGGGGTAGCAGGCTGCGATCCATGGCCAGCACGCAGGCGGCGGCCTCCATCGCCCCGGCAGCTCCCAGCAGGTGGCCGGTCATGGACTTGGTGGAACTCACAGCCACCGTGGCGGCGTGCTCACCCATCACCTCCTTTATGGCCAGCGTCTCGGCGATGTCGCCGAGCGAGGTGGAGGTGCCGTGGGCGTTTATGTAACCCACCCGCTCCGGGGCCAAGCCCGCCTTGCGGAGCGCCACGCGCATCGCTCGCGCCGCTCCCCGTCCCTCCGGGTCAGGAGCGGTGAAGTGGTACATGTCCGCGCTGGAGCCGGACCCGAGGATCTCCCCCCAGATGTGAGCTCCGCGCCGGCGGGCGTGCTCCATCTCCTCCAGCACCATGACCACCGCGCCCTCCGACATCACGAAGCCATCACGCTGGCTGTCGAATGGGCGCGAGGCGGCCTGGGGGTCTTGGTTGCGGCGGCTCATGGCGCTCATCTGGCAGAAGGCCCCCATCAGGAGCGGGGTGAGACTGGCCTCGGCGCCGCCCGCGATCATCGCCACCGCGTCCCCGCGGCGGATGACCTCGGCCGCATCACCCAGCGCGTGGGCGCTGCTGGCGCAGGCGCTCACCACCGCGTAGTTGGGACCGCCGGCGTGCAACTCGATGGCGATCAGGCCGGCCGCCATGTCGGTGATCATCATCGGTGCCATGAAGGGGCTGATCCGGCTGACGCCGCGCTCGATCAGCATGTGGTCCGCCCGTTCGATCTCATCCATGCCGCCGGCGGCGGAGCTGACCACGACCCCAACCTCATCGGGATCCATCGACTCCGGCTTGAGCCCGGAGTCGTCGACTGCCATTCGAGCCGCGGCCAGGGCCAGCTGGCCGTAGCGGGCCACGTGACGGGCGGTCTTGCGGTCCATGTAGCGCTCGGGATCGAAGTCATGGACCTCGCCGGCGATCCGGGTGGGGTAGTCGCTGGCGTCGAAGTGGGTTATCGGCCCGATCCCGGACCTGCCGGTGCTCAGCCCCTCCCAAACCTGCTCGATCCCGGTTCCGATGGGTGTGACAAGCCCCATTCCGGTGATCGCCACCCCCACGCCCACCCTGATCGAGTCGCTCACGCTACTTGCAAGCTTACGGACAAAGTGGTCCTAATGCATCGGCCTCTGGGGCGTACTTGGCCGCGGTCATCTCGGACATCCTGTCCATATGATGGGCCGCCGCGCCCAGCTTAGTCAGTCGATGGGAGGCCTGCCGCCAGCACTTTGAGGTCGGTCAGCGGATCGGCCAGGAGACGGGGCTCGACCCGGGCCCGGGCGGGGATCAGACGCCTGGCGGCGGCCAGGTCGGGGAAGCGGTTCACGGCCACGCAGGCCACCACCACGCCGTCGCTCAGGTGGAAGGTGGAGAATCTCCCCTCGCCGGGGCTCCCGCGCATGACCACCTGCTGGCCCTGGTCCAGCAGGCCCACCTGCTGAATCATGGCGCCGTACTGCTCGGACCAGAAGTAGGGGAGGGGACTGTACTCCCCGGATCGCCCCAGCATGGCCCGGCCGGCGTGGGTTCCCTGGCGGTGGGCGCTGTCCCAGTGCTCCAGGCGCAGCCGCCGACGCAGCCCGGGATGCCAGAAGCTGGCCACGTCGCCGGCCGCGAAGATAGCCGGGTCGGAGCTGCGGCAGTGGCTGTCGACCGCGATTCCACCGGCCATCTCCAGGCCGGCGGTTTGGGCCAGTTGCGAGTTGGGGGCCGCCCCCACGCAGACCACCGCCAGGTCACAGGCCAGCCGGTGTCCGTCATCCAGGACGACCTCCTCCACCTGCCCGCCGCCCCGGAACTCCGCCAGCGCCTGCCCGAAGTAGAAGCTGACTCCATGCTGGCGGTGGAGCTCGACCACGAAGCGGCCCACCTCCTCTCCCATGGTGGGCAGGGGCGCTCCCCCGAGCTCGACCACATGCACCTCACAGCCCAGGCTCCTCGCCGCCGCCGCCAGCTCGCAGCCGAGGAATCCGGCGCCCACCACCACGACCCGAGGATGGAGCCCCAGGCGAGCGCGGAGGTGGTCGGCGTCCTGGACAGTGGTCAGGGTCAACACGCCGGCCAGCCCGGCTCCCGGTACTGGCAGCCGCCGAGCCGTCGACCCAGTGGCGATCAGGAGCCGGTCGTAGCGGAGGTCCCCGCCGCCCTCCAGCCCCAGCAGGTGTTGCTGGGGGCGCACCTCCAGGACGCGGGTGTCAAGGCGCAGCTCGATGTCGTGCTCCGAGTAATACGCTTCGGGCCGGAGCAGGAGCCGGGGACGCGGCAGCTGCCCGAGCAGGTAGGCCTTGGAGAGCGGTGGCCGCTCGTAGGGAGGATCCGCCTCATCGCCGATCAGGATCACCCGGCCGTCGAAGCCCAGCTCCCTAAGGGTGGTGGCGGCCCGGCCGCCTGCGAGACCGGCACCGATGATGCAGTGGACCTCCGGGACGGCCATGGGTGCCAGGTTACGGCAAGCGTCACTATGCTCTCTGGCGATGCCATCTTCGGCGGCTTCGACGCCGGCGGTACCGCGGCTCGCGGGCCGCGAGCTGGTGCTGGTGGTACCGCGCGCGCTGGCCCTTGCCGGAGGCTCGTGGCATGGCCTGCGCCGGGGCGGGGTTCCCCAGCTGTTGCAGTCAATCCGCAGCGCCGGTGAGTTCAGACCGCGCTCGGAGGTCGAGAGCCTCCCCGAATGGCAGCAGGTCATCCCGCACCTGGTGGTCAGATCGGACGACAGGGTGCTGGCCATGCGCCGCCTGCAGGCCGGCAGCGAGCGGAGGCTCCGGGGTCAGGTGACGATCGGAGTTGGCGGTCACATCAACGCCACCGACGGCGACCTTCATCAGGCGCTGGGGCTCGGCGCCCGGCGCGAATGGGCGGAGGAGGTCGTCTGCGACCGCGATCTGGCCGGCCGGGCGGTGGGCCTGCTCAAGGACGACGCGGGCGCGGTGGGGCAGGTGCACCTCGGCGTCCTGATCATGGTCGACGCCAGCGGCGCCGAGGTGGAGGTGCGCGAGCGTGACAAGCTGGAGGGCCGGATGACGGCTCTGGGAGATCTTGGCGTCTTCTATCTGGAGATGGAGACCTGGTCGCAGTTCGTGTACGACGCCATCCTCGCGGGAGAGCTGGAGGAAGCGCCCGCGGAGGCCCTGGAGATCGACCTCCCGGCCCTCCACGGGCTGGCTGATCGCCGCTGAGGCCCCGGGCTGCGGCGGGGCCCGGGCCGACACCCTCCGTCTCCTGGTCAGTCTGGGCCCGGGGCCTGGTTCCAGCAGACCCTGGGTCGAGCCGGGCCCGCCCAGAGGCCCACCGTCGGACTGCGCGCGAAGTGCTTACACTGGCGCTGTGAGCTACCAGCCAGAGCCGGAGACCGGGCATACGCCGCCCCCGCTGTGGGTTACCACCGGGACCGGTTTCGATGGCTACAAGGTGGTCCGCCAGCTGGGGGTGGTGAGAGGTCTGATGATCCGCTCCCGGTCGGTGGTCGGGAATCTCGGGGCTGGCTTCCAGCAGTTTGTGGGCGGCCGGCAGACGGTCTTCATGAAGATGAGCGACCACGCTCGCCAGGAGGCCTACGATCTCATGATCGAGCACGCCGCCGCCCTGGGCGGCAACGCGGTCATCGCGATGCGCTACGACTCCAACGAGTTGGCCCAGGGGGTGAGTGAGATCCTCGCCTATGGGACCGCGGTGGTGATCGTCCCTCAGACCCAGGACACGCCCCCGGCGCAGCCCCCTTCTGCCTGAACCTTCGCTCCCAGGCCACACCTCCAGGGGAGTTCAGTCCCGGGTCGCGGTGGTGGGCGCCGGGATGGCCGGTCTGGCGGCGGCGTGCCTGCTCGCGGACGCGGGCCTTGCCGTGACGGTCTTGGAGCGGGAGTCGCGGGTGGGCGGGCGCGTCCTGACCGTGGACCTGGGCGGCAGCCGCGTCGACGCGGGCGCCAGTCACGTCTGGTCCTATTACGAGCGCACCCAGCATTGGCTGCAGCGATACGGGCTGCTCGCGGATCTCCAGCCGGCGTCCGGGGTCGGAGCGCTCCCGCTGCGGGTCCGCGATCTGCCCGGGGTCGCCCGCTCGGGGTTGGGGGTGGCCCGTTGGTGGCGGCACCTGGACTGCTCGCGGCCGGAGCTGGCCTCCCCCCTCGACACCGCCTCGATCGCCGAGTACGCGGCCCGCCACCTTCAACCCGACTTCGTGACTGCGGCGCTGCGCCCGGCCTTCGAGTGGAACGCCTTCTGCTCCCTGGAGCAGCTGAGCCAGGTGCTGCTGTTCCAGGCCGGTCGTCTCTATCTCCGGGCGCGGCCGCGCGTGCTGCGGGGGGGCCTCGAGCGCCTGCCCGTGGAGATGGCCCGCAACCTGGACATCCGCCTGGGTGCGTCCGGCGATGTCCGGAGCGTCCATTCCGCCTCCGACGGCGTGGTCTTGGAGCTGGCTGCGGGGGCAGCCGTCTCCTGCCGGGCCGCGGTGATAGCAACCCCTCCCTGGGAGGCGGCGCGACTCGCCGGGACGTCGCCCGGGATCGCATCCTTTCTGCGCGAGATTCGCCACTCGAGGGTGACCAGGGCGTGGTGGGAGTTGCCCGCTGCCGCGGGCGACCCGGCCCAGATCGTGCGATGCGCGGCCTCAGAGCCGCGGATGGTGCTGGGCGCGGCGCGCCGCCAGGCGGTCATCCGGGTGGCGGCGGCAGCCTACGGAGAGGCGGCTGCCACCGTCCAGCCCGGAGCCGGCGAGGCGATATCCAAACAGATGACCGGCCTCGCCCAGGGCCTGCTGCCGGCCCTGGGGAGCCGCCCCCACCTCTCGGAGGCTGGCCGCTACTGGGAGAGCGCCGTGACTCTGTTCGCGCCGGGCCACTTCCGTCGGCTGGCCGCTCTGCAGCCCGGGCACCTGGTCGGATCGGTCGTCCTGGCCGGTGACTACCTGGTGAGTCCCACAGTCGAGGGCGCGATCCTGAGTGGGGAACGGGCGGGGGCCGAGCTGGTGCGCTCCCATATACTGGAAGCGGTTATGAGGAGGATGCCTTGCGCGTGAAGATTCGAGTTCCGAGCCCACTTCGCCAGCTGACCGGAGGGGCTTCCGAAGTGGAGGTAGAGGGGAGCACGGTGGGGGAGGCCCTGCACAACCTGGACCATCAGTACCCGGGCTTCGAGTCCCGTCTCTTCGAAGCGTCCGGCGCTCTTCGGCACTTCGTGAACGTCTATCGCAACGACGAGGACATTCGCGGCGCGGGAGGGTTGGAGGCCGCGCTGAGCAGCGGCGACGACCTCAGCATCGTGCCGGCGGTGGCTGGGGGTGGCTCCACCCGTCGCCTCGGCTGATTGAGCGCGGTCTTGGGGCACGCGCTTGTGGGCAAGTGCGTTGAGCTTGGCCAGTCCGATCTGGGCGACGCCGGGGGTGCTGGTTGGGCATAGTTCCGGCCCCAGCTCCGCTAGCCGTGCTTGGCCTGCGCACTTCAGCTGCGAGGATGTCGGTCGGCCCGGCCCAGGACGAACTGCAGTCGGTGCGCTCCCGCGTACCTCAGGGGGCCGTCGTGGCGGTCGCCATGAGCGGGGGCGTGGACAGCTCGGTCGCGGCCGCGCTGTGTGCCGCCGCCGGCCTCGAGACCATTGGAGTGACCATGCGCCTGTGGGGTACTGAGGCGATGGAGCTGGGTGAGGGCGGCTGCTGCTCGGTGGATGCCGTGGAGGATGCCCGTCGGGTCTGCGGTCGCTTGGGAATAGCGCATTACGTGCTCAACATGCGGGATCTCTTCCAGGCCACCGTGGTGGCGGACTTCATCGCCGAGTACCGGATCGGGAGGACCCCGAACCCGTGCGTCCGCTGCAACGAGACGGTCAAGTTCGCGGAGCTGCTGCGCCGCGTCGCGGCGGTCGGAGCCACCCACCTCGCCACCGGCCATTACGCGGACCTGAGGCCGGGTGCGGATGGGATCTTCAGGTTGCATCGCGCCCGGGACTCCCGCAAGGACCAGTCCTACACCCTCTACCGCTGCGACCAGGACGTCCTCGCCCGCTCCGTGTTCCCCTTGGGCCGCTTGGAGAAGACGAGGGTGCGCCAGCTGGCCGAGGAGCTCGGACTGGCCGTGGCCCACAAGCCGGACTCGCAGGAGCTCTGCTTCGTGGGCGGTGGCGACCATCGCTCGGTGCTGGAGGAGGAGCTGGCGGGAAGCTTCTCCCCCGGCCCGATCATCGGTCCTGAGGGGGACCAGGTGGGAACTCACCGGGGCCTGCCCTTCTACACCGTGGGGCAGCGTCAGGGCTTGGGACTGGAGGTGACCAGACCGGACTCCGAGCCGGTTTACGTAGTCGAGTTGAGGCGCGCTCAAAACTCCATCGTGGTGGGGCCCTGGCGGGCGCTGCTGAGGGCGGGCTGCACGGTGACCAGGTGCGTCTACCCGGAGGGTCCCACCGCCCCTGGGCCCATCGCCGGCCGGGCCCAGCTGAGGGCGCATGGTCGCCCCGTCGCGGCCATCTGGCACCCAAGGGGCGCACGGGCGGCGCGCGTCGCCTTCGCCGAGCCGCAGGTCGGCGTGGCCCCGGGACAGTCGCTGGTCCTCTACGATGGTGATCGCGTAGTGGCGGGCGGGGAAGTGGCCGAGTCCAACAAGGAAGAGATGGCGTAATGGCATGGCCGGTGGAGGCGTTCTTGCTGGTGCTGGCGTTGGTCGGCTGCTGGGCGGCGGTGGCCGCGTTGCAGCTGGCATGGTCGGCACGTAGCTGGCCGCTCCTGGTGGTTGGACTTGCCATCGGCGCCAGCCTGATCTCCGAGGTGGCCGCACTCAACGGCAGCTGGGGGGCGACCCTGGGCGGTGGGGTCGGGGTGATGGCGCTCCTGATGGCCGGGCTGGCGCTGGTGGCGCTGGCGGTCTACCTGTTGCTGCCGCCGCCCGAGACGACGGCGACTGCTCCGCCGCGGCCATTCGGGCCCGCGGTCAACCCCGACAGCGAGGCCTGAGGATGATTCTGGGAGGGATCGTCGGCGCGGTGCTGGCTGCGGCCGTGATCGCCCTGGGCGCGCGGCTCCCCGTTCAGGAGCGCTTGGCCACCAGGGTGCGCGCTTTGTTCCGGGCCTGGCCGCTGCCCGCGTGGGTCGGGGCTTCGGTGGGGCTGGTGCTCCTGATCTCACTCCCGACCGGCGCGGGTGGCAAGGGCGCCGCCAGTGTTCTGGTCTTCCTGCTGGTGAGCATGGTGGTCCTGCTGGCCCTGGCCGGAGCCTGGTCCCGGGCGCGCCTGGGGGGATCGCGATGACCGCCGCGGGACCCTTGTCGACGGCCCTGGCCCGGGATCCTGAGGCGGATGCGGAGGGGGAGTCAGGAGTCTGGCCCCCGGCGCAGCGACGGGCCGCCAATGTGATCGCGAGCCTCGGGTGGGGCCGGGCGGTTGCGCCCAGGGAGCACCAGATGGGCCTGCCTGCGAGGTTGACCCTGAGGGCGGCCGAGGCGGGGGGCGGGGACAGCACCGCCGCGATCCATGCCGCCGCCGCCGCGGAACTGACCGAGCGCGCCTTGGAGTGGCATGCCGCGGCGGCGGCCGGCCGGGAGTCAGTGGGGATGGCCACGCTGGCCGGAGACTACTGTCTGGCCCAGGCCGCCGCGTCGCTCTCGGGGTATGAGGACGTGGACATGGAGGCCGCTCTCGCCGACGGGCTGACCGAGGCCGGGGCCGTCCTGATCTCCTCTGGCAGCAGCGCCATCGCGTCACGCCGGCTGCTGCCTGCCTGCGGCCTTTCCGGCGCCAGGGCCAACCACCTGTCGGCCTCGGTCCAGGCCAGATGGTGGCGGGCGGGTCGGCGGCTGGCCCGAGCCGGAGCCGGCTCGAATCAGCTCCCCGGGCGGTCCGCAGATCTCGATCAGATGCTGGCTGCCTCGGACCCTCTGGAGCACCGCCTGGGGCGGATCCTTGCGGTTGACCCGGTCAGCGTGGCGACTCCGATGGCCACCCTCTTCAATGCCGGCGGCAAGCGGATCCGGGCCCGTCTGGTGCTCTTGGCAGGCGAGATCGGCGGCCGCTACCGTCCCGACCAGCTCCTCCAGGGCGCGGCCGCGATGGAGATCCTCCATGCCGCCACCCTCTGTCACGACGATCTGGTGGACGGGGCATCCTCGCGGCGGGGCGCCCCCACCGTGGCGGCCGTGGCTGGGCCTCTGGCCGCTCTTGGGGTGGGGGACTATTACCTCGGCAGGTCCTCCGGTCTGATGGCTCGGCTCGGTGATCCCCGCATCTCCCGGGCATTCGCCAACGCCCTGGTCGAGATCGCCGACGGGCAGCTGCAGGAGCTGGAACGCCGATCGGTGTGGTCCGGGGAGATGGCTCCGTACATTCGCGTGGCTCAGCTCAAGACCGGGGCCCTGCTGGCCGCTTGCGCCGCCACCGGGGCCAGGCTGGGCGGTGCCAGTGCGGTTCAGACCCGGGCGGTGACCCGCTTCGCCCGCAGACTCGGGCTGGCCTTCCAGGGGATCGATGACTGTCTCGACTTCAGTGACCCTGCCCGCACCGGCAAGCCCGCCGGCACTGACCTGGCTCAGGGCATCTGCGGGCTGCCCGTCCTCTGTGCCCTCCGGGGCCCACAGCGCAAGCTGATCCTGGCCCAGCTCCGCGGCATGGATTCCGCCGACCCCCATCAGGCCAGGCTGATTCGAGATCAAATCCTGGATCTGGTCCGGGACACTGGGGCCCTGACCACCGCCCGGGCGGTGGCTGATGGCTGGAGCAGTGAGGCGCTGGCCAGCCTGCGGGTCCTGCCCAGCCCCATCCGCCTCCGGTTGGAGCGTTTCGCCGACCGGCTCACGCTGCGCGACCGCTGAAATCCCTATCCAGGCGATCTCGGCCATCGTGGTCCCATAAAATGACCGCCCGTGCCCTGTAAGACCTGGCCTGACCGTGCTCGGGTGCTCCCCGGACGCCCTTCCCGGCGCTCCCGGCGGAGCCCATCTTGATCGGGATCGCGGCTGCCGGCGGGGTCACCGTGGGAGCGGCCATCACCTTGCTGGTGCGCCGAGAGCGGTCTCTGCAGCTCTGGGCGCTGGGCCTGATGTCGTTGGCGCTGGCGCTGGCCATCCTGCTGGCGGGCGCGTTGCTGCCGGCCCTGGCGGTTCTGATCCTGGGGGCGGTCGCCCAGGTCGCGATGATGTCCCCCCTCTCCCGGCCGTTCCGGGCTGACCGTGAGCCCGCGCCCTTGCCACCCGCTCAGCTCCGGACCTCGATCGGGATCGGGGCCCTCGCGGCGGTGGTGGCCGCCGGCCTGCTGGTTGGGGCGGGCATCGCCAGCCGTGCCGCCCTCGGCTCGCGCCCTCAGCCCGCGCCGTCCCTGGTGGACGTCGGCCGCCACCTCGTGCTGGGCACCGGGGTGGGTGTCCTCGGGCTCCTGATCCTGGCCGCGGCGGTGATGGTCGGCGGCTCGACCCTGGTGGGCCGGGACCGGCGGGAGCAGGCCGAGGAGCAGGCCGAGGCTGCTCGGAGAAGGCGTGCCGCGCAGCAGCAGCGGCGGGCTGAACAGCGGGAAGCGGCGCGGGCGGCCGCCCGCGCGGCGCGGCGCGGGGCCAACCGATGAGCCAGAACTCCGGGGCCCTGCTGTTGCTGGCGGCGTGTCTCCTGGGGGTGGGAGTCTTTGCCATCGTCCACCGACGCGACGCGTTCGGGGCCCTGGCGGGCCTGGCGATGGTCTTCAGCGCGGTGGTGGTGGCGCTGGTCGGTTTCGCCGCCGCCGCCGGCCCGGCCGGCGCCGCTCAACTGCAGGCCTTTGCGGTCCTGGTGGAGTTGACGGCGACTCTGTTCATAGGGGCGGGAGCCGCCCTCGCCGCCGTTGTCTGGCGCCGCACTGGTGCGGATCTGCTGAGTCAGCTGGCCGTGCCAGCACCCCCGGCGCTGGAGGCGCCCGACGGCGAGATTGCCGCTGAGGCCAACCGGGAGGCTGGAGATCCCGATGGTTGGTCCGAGGCGGGTGATGGTGACCAGGATGGCACCGATCCCGGACCTGACCAGCCAGTCAACGCGGATGAGGAGGCGGGCGAGACCCCCTCCTCGGAGATCTGACTTGCATTTCCTCGATGCCGCCTGGGCCCTCCTCCTGCTTCCTCCGGCCGGAGTCGCGTTCAGCTATCTGGCCGAGACCAGGCGGGGTTCAGCCCAGACCTTGCTGGGCACCGCCTGGCTCACCCTGCTGGCGGCCCTGGCGGTGCTGGCGGCGACCGTGGCCAGGTCCCCGGCGATTCACCAATCCACCCTCACGTTCTGGACCTTCTCGGTGACCCAGAGCCCGTTCAATGCCGCGGTCCGGACTCTCCTGGCACCCCACTTCCAGGTCGGGGTCGGCTACGCCTCGACCCCGGTGGCGGCCGCTCTGGCGGCCACGGTGGCGCTGGTGGTGGTGCTCGGTCAGACCCAGCTCATGATCCAGCTGCGCAGCGATCCCAGGCTGGCGTCCCTGATGCGCCTGACCAGCCTGGTCAGCTTCGCGGCCGTGGCTCTGGTCATGGCCCCGGGCCTCTTTCAGGTGGTGCTCGGGTTTGAACTCTGTGGCATGTTCGCGGCGCTGCTGATCGGCAGCGCCACCGGCCAGGGGGCTGGCGCCTCGGCGCGCCGGACCTACCTGGTCTGGCGCTTGGGCGGGCTCTCCCTGCTGCTCGCGGTGGCGTTCATCTACGTCAAGTTCTCGGGGCCGATCCAGGTGGCCGCCACCGCGGCGGCTCGCCACGGCGTCAGCGTGATTCCCAATGGGCTGAATCTGGCTGCCCTCTCAGCGATCTGGACCGCCGCCGCCCACGGCCAAGTCCCCGGGGTCGGCGGTCGGAGCATGACCCTGGCCGCCGCGCTGATCCTGCTGGCGGTCGCCGCGGCCGCCGGGCAGCTCCCGCTGCACGGCGTCTGGCGCGGCCTGGGAGACGCCCCGGCGGCGACGGCGGCCACCCTGGTCTCGGTGGTGGGCATGGCGGTGGCGGTCTCCCTGCTCTCCCAGACTTACCCTCTGCTGAACCTCGCGGCCGGGGTGCTGCCGGCGCTGGCGGTTCTGGCGTCGGTCTCCAGCGTCGGGTTGGCGGTGCTCGCTCTTCGCGAGACCCGGCTCCGCCGTTTCGCCGGCTTCACAGCCGGGAGCATGGCGGGGGCGGTGCTGGTCGGCTTCGGGCTGGGAACCCCCGCGGGAGCGGTGGCGCTGGCGGTGGCGGCGCTGCTCGGCAGCGGCGCGCTGGCGGCCATCGTGACCCATCTCAGCCGCGACCTCCACGTCAACTCGGTGCACAAGCTGGGCCCGGCCTGGCGCCAGGCCAGGCCCACGGTGCTGGTCCTGATGCTGGCCCTGGCAGCTTGCGGCGGGCTGGTGGGGGCGGGCACATTCTTCGGACGAGCCGCCGTGCTCGGGGCCGCCTTCGGAGGCGTCGGGGTGGGCGTGAGGGCCGCCAGTCCGTGGCTGCGGATGATCGGCGGGGCCGGGGAACTGCTGGCGTCCGGCATCCTCGCGGCGGCCTGCGCGCGGGTGGCGCTCGCTGCCGTTCGCGGTGGGGATCCCACCGACCCCCGCGAGGCCAGGGCGACCAGGCGCCACCTGGGACAGGCTCGAGGTCGAGGTCAGCTGAGAGTGCTGAGGGTGGGGGTTGCGCTGGCCCTCGTCAGCGGCCTGGTGAGCCTGCCCGCCGTGCATCTTGGGCTGGGATCCCTCCTGGCTCCGCACCGGGGGACAACCTCCCTGCCCTTCGAGGCCTGGGCGCTGCTGCTCACCCTGCTGGTCCCGCTGGTGGGTGCGGGCGCGATGTGGATGGTCCCGGAACAAGTGCCCCAGGTTGCGGCCGCCCGCGCCGGTTGGGATGCCATCGGTGACGGCACGCGGCTGATCGGAGGCGGTGAGCAGGTGTTGCTGGGCTGGCCGGCGCGGGCGGTGGAGCTGTTCACGGCCCGTATCTGGGATCCGCTCGCTGACGCCGCCGGCGCCAGTTTCGCCGCCCTGCTCGAACTGGCCGATGGGGAGCGGAGCCGCTGGCCTGGCTGGAGCGCGCGATCGGGAGCGGCGGCTTTGGTGGTCCTGGCGCTGGCGGTGGCGGTGGTGGCCTGGGTGGGCGTTGCCCATCCAGGCGCAGTGGGGTTGCCCTAGATGCCATCGGATCTCAGCCTCACCCTGATCGTGTTCGTGCCGCTGGTCGGTGCCATGGTGGTGCTGGCGTTGCCGGTCGCCACCGATCTGCAGCGATTCCGGGTCCGGACCACTGCCCTCTTCGCCACCCTGTTGCCACTGCTGATTGCGGTATTCGACCTGCTCGGCGCGGTCGGCAATCCCGCCCAGGGAGCGCTCCCGCAACCCAACCTGGATGCTCCCTGGCTGCGCGGTTTCTTCCTCCAGCTGGACTATCACCTGGGGGTCGACGGCCTCAGCCTGATGCTGCTGTTCGCGACCACCGCGGTGTTCCCAGCATTGGTCCTGGCCAGCTGGCGGCAGCGCGAGCGCTACCGGACTTACTTCGCCCTCCTGCTGCTGGTCGAGGTGGGCCTTGCCGGTACCTTTGCGACCCAGGACCTGCTGCTTTTCCTGATCTTTTTCTGGTGGCCGGTGATACCCCTCTCGCTGCTGGTCTCCTTCGCCGGCGGCGCCCGCGCCAGCGCCGCTGCCAGACGGGTTCTGGGGGTGCAGTCCATCTCCGCGGTGGCCCTGCTGGCCGCCATCCTGCTGATGCTGCTGCGGACCGGCAACCGGACCTTCGACTTCCTCACGCTCTCCACCGGGAACCCTGCCAAGGGTGCCCCGGGCCTGATCGTGGCGGTGCTGCTGTTGGCCGCGTTCGGTGCCAGGATGGCGATCTTTCCGCTCCAGCGCTGGTTCGTCGACGGCGTCTCCGCCGCTTCCACCCCGGTCGGAATGCTGCTCAGCTTGAGCGCCCTGCCGGTGGGGGCGTACGGGCTGGTGCGGGTGGCCCTGGACATGAACCCCAGCGGCACCCTGCAACTGGTGCTGCCGCTGTTGGCGCTGGCGCTGCTCACCCTCTACTGGGGGGCTCTGGCCGCACGCGGCAGCCACGACCTGCGCCGGATCGCCGCCAACTCCCTGGTCGCAATCGGCGGGCCCGTCCTGCTCGGCATCACCGCTTTCTCCGAGACCTCGCTGGCGGGGGCGCTGGGAATCTGCTTCGCCTACGCCTTCTTCGCGCCGCTGCTGCTGATGGCGGTGGGGGCGGTCTGTGATCGCAGCGGCAGGCTCCGGCTGGGCGCGCTGGCTGGAGCGGCGGCCAGCGCGCCCAGGCTCCGGCTGCTGTTCGCCCTGGCCGCGGCGGGCCTGTTGGGGGTGCCGCTCCTGGCCGGCTTTCCGGGTCTCTTCCAGGTGTTGGTCGGCAGCATCGTCGCCCATCGCTTCGTCACCGCCCTCACCGTGCTGGGCCTGCTGCTGCTGACCGCGGCGGTGTGGCGGGCCGGCAACGCCGTCTTCTGGACCGGCCCGGCTGGGGCAGAGGATCCGGGGGTCGCCGACTCGCACGGGTCGGAGTTCTATGCGGGCTGGATCCTGGCCGCGGCGGTGGTCGTGTTCGGGATCTCGGGGGGCTACTTCGTGCCCTACACCGTGCACGGGACTGACCTGGTGGCGGCTCGGGTCTCCAGTTACGCGCCGCCGCCTCCGCCGGTCGCCAAGAGGGCCCACAAGTGAACCTCGCCTTCGTTCAGGACTTCGGCCCGATAGCCATCCTGGGGTTGGGAGCCGCCATCTGCAGCTGGCTGGACCTGATGGTGGATTCCCCCATCCTGGCCCACCGCCATCTCAGTCGTTGGGTGGCGCTGGGAGCGCTGGCCCTGGCCTTCCTGGCCAGTGTGGGCTTCTGGAAGACCTCGCTGGGGTTGGCCCCGCCCGACATCGAGCACGGCAGCTTCCTGCTGGATCGCTTTGCCTTGTTCTTCTATCCGGTCGGACTGGCGGCCGCCGGGGCCCTGATTCTCACCGGCGCCGAGGCCGAGGTCGAGCTGGAGCCCCACATCGGCGTCTACCACGCGCTTCTGCTGGTGAGCTCGGCAGGGGTTCTCTTCACCGCCTCGGCCGGGGACATGGTGAGCCTGGCGGTCGGTCTGGCCATGACCTCCCTGCCGCTCTCGCTGGCGCTGGGCCTGCGCAAGACCGACTCCGGCAGCATGCTGCTGGCGGTGCGGTCGCTGGTGATCAGCGGGGTCCTGCTGGCGACGTTCGTGGGCGGGGAGGCCATCCTGGGGGGCCTGGCGCAGAGCACTGAGCTGCGTTCACTGGCGCAACGGCCGCTGCCGATCGATCCCCTGGTGGCGCTGGCGGCGCTCCTGATGCTGGTCGGAGCCGTCGGTCAGCTGGGGGTCTTCCCGTTCGGGATGTGGCGAGCGGGCGAGGCGGTGGGGGCTCCCCTGGGGCCCTCGATCGGGCGGACCGTGATGGTCGCGCTGGCCGCCATTGCCGCTTTGTTGCGGCTCCTGCCGGGGGCGCTGGGCGGAGTCCCCGGGACCTGGGCCGTGACCGTGGCGGTGCTGGCTGCTGCCACCCTGATCCTGGCCCCGCTCGCCGCCCTGCGCCAGCGCCGGCTGACGGCGGCGATCTCCAACCTCCTGGTCGCTCAACTGGCCCTGGCGCTGATCGCCCTCCCGGAGGTGGCCCGCCCCGCGACGGCCAGCATTCTCTATCTCCTGCTCTGCTTCGTCCCGCTGGCAGCTGCCTCTCTGGGCCTGCTCAGCGCGATCACCGTACCGGGCCCGAGCGACAGTCGGGCCTCGCTGCGGGGGCTGTGGGCGCGCTCCCCGATCCTGGCAGGGCTCCTGGCGGGACTGCTGGTGGCCCTGGCTGGCGCTCCTCCCGTGGCCGGCTTCTTCGCTCGCGTCTTCACGGTCGAGTCGGCTTTCCAGGCTGGCCTGGGGTGGCTGGTCTGGTTGGCCCTGCTCTCCGCTGTGCTATCCGGGGTGGTGGCGTTCCGATGGTTGCTGGTGCTGTTCGATGCCCGGGTGGACGGGCCTGAGGTTGGTCTGCCGGGCCGGACCGCCATGGTGGGGATTGTTCTCAGCGGGGCGGCCGTGTTCGGCTTCGCGATTGTGCTGGGGCCGCTGATGGCGATCGCTGCTCGGGCCGCCCTGCCGCCCTTGTTCGGGCCCTGAGGCAGGTCCAGGCAGGCGGTGGCGGCTTCGGGGCCGGTCAGCCGCCCAGGCCTGGAAGTCGGCATCCGTGAGGCCGGGCGGGCATCAGCTCCTGGTTCAGCGGTCGCCGTACTTGGCCAGCAGCTGGTGCACCCGTGATGCCATCGCCAGCGCCTGCTCCATCGGCCGCTGCCACATATTGCGACCGAATATGAAGCCGCTGCCTCCGGCCGCCAGGCAGTCCTCCATCCGTCCCAGCAGCTCCTCATCGCTCACCTGACTGCCGCCGGCGAAGATCACCAGCGAGCGTCCGCCGGAGCGGATCACCCTCTTCAGCATCTCGCGGCGATCCTCGGCCAGGCTGTCGTAGGGAGCCGGGGCGGTGGCGTCAGCCGCGGCGTGGGCCCGGGGAATGTTGATCTTGATGACATCGGCACCCATCTCGGAGGCAACCCGAGCGGCATAGTCGATGGCATAGAGACTGTCCGCCCCGCCCTTCTTGTTGACGGCCGCTCCCCGCGGGTACGACCAGCAGATCAGGGGCATGCCGTAGCGCTCACAGTCCCGGCGGACCTCGTTCATCTGCCGCAGGTCTCGATCCTGGGATGGCGATCCCACATAGCAGGTGTAACCGACCGCCGCCGCCCCCAATCTCACCGCATCTTCGACCGAGGAGGTCAGCGGGGAGAAGGCATCATCCGAACTGGGAATGTTGGTGCGCCCATTGACCTTCAGAACCAGTGGCAGCCGGCCCGCGTAATCGGCCATGTAGCGGCTGGCGAGCCCGATCTGCAGTGCGATCCCGGAGAACTTCCCCTCCACTCCCAGGCGGCACTGGTACTCGGGGTCCAGGGAGGGAGGGTTGGCGAAGAAATCGACGGGGCCGTGTTCCAGCCCCTGGTCAATCGGCAGCAGCATCAGGGTGCCGTTGGCAGGGCCGTGCTCGTAGAGCAGGGAGTGCAGGCGGGCCCGCTTGCCCTGGGAGAGGTTGAGGTCGTCGAGGTGGTAACGAGTCGCGGTGGCGCTGGGTCGGCTGGCGGTTGTGGTCATGATGCGAGGTTACAACGTCGCATCGGGCCATGGGGCGAAGGAGCGGGCCGGTGATAATCGCCGGGATGGTGGATGAAAGCGGCGGCATGCCCTCCATCCTCTTCGAGGGGGTCGCCCGAGACTTCGAGGGCCGCGTCGCGGTGGAGGGGCTCGACTTGCGAGTCGATCCCGGGGAGCTCTTCGGCCTGATCGGCCCCAACGGCGCCGGCAAGACGACCACCATCAAGATGGCGGTTGGCTTGCTGCGTCCTTCCCGGGGTCGGGTGCTGATCTGCGGCCAGGACATCCAGCGCCAGGGCAGCGAGGCACGGCGTCACCTCGGCTACGTGCCCGACAACGCCGCCCTCTACGAGAAGCTGACGGGAGTCGAGATGCTGGAGCTGGCCAGCGATCTCCACGGCGTCAGCCGGGAGCGGCGCCGGCGCCGGATCCCGGCTCTTCTGGAGGCCCTCGAGCTGGAGTCGGCGGCCGGCCAGCTGGTGCAGTCCTACTCCAGGGGCATGCGCCAGAAGCTGGCCCTGTGCGTGGCCCTCATGCCGGACCCGGAGGTGGTCTTCCTGGACGAGCCGACAGTTGGCCTCGACCCTCAGGCGGCGCGCCAGTTGAAGGTGATGCTGCGCACCCTCTGCGACACCGGCCACACCGTGTTCCTCAGCACCCACGCCCTCGAGATCGCCAGCGTCCTCTGCGACCGGGTGGGCATCTTCGACTCCGGCCGCCTGGTGGCCCTGGGGAGCGTGGCCGACCTGGAGCGCCAGAGCGGTGCGGACGCGGGCGTGCCCGGGGCGTTGGAGGAGGCCTTCATGGCGGTCACCGGTGCCCAAGACCGCGAGACCGCCAGCCTGATCAGCGCCCTGAGCGCCTGATGGCGGAGCTCTGAGCCGCCCGCCCATGGCCACCCTGGTGCGCGACCGCCTGTCGTCCGCAGCCCAGCTGCGCGGGCTCTTCCACGCGGGGGCGCGCGGCACCTGGAATTCATGGTGGCACAGCGGGTCCGGTCGTCGCCTGGTGCTGATGGCGGCCCTACCGATTGGTCTTCTGGTCTGGGCCTCCCTGCTGCCCCTGGTCCAACACCTGGGGCGAGGGGCCCAGCTCGATCATCCCCGGCAGCTGCTGGGTGCGCTCTCGACATTGATGATCGTCCTGACGGCCTTCACCATGGGCACCTCGGTGAGTTTTGCGCTGGCCTCCGTGTACTTCGCCCGCGACGTCGAGTGGCTGCTGCTGGCGCCCATCAGCTCCCGGCTGTTCCTCGTCCACCGGCTGCTCAGCCAGTTGATCCTGGGGATCTGCCTGGGCGCTCTCCTGGGTGGGCCGATGGTCCTGGGGCTGGCTCTCCTCTACCACAGCCTGTGGTCGGTCCCCCTGGTGGCGGTGGACCTCACCTTCCTGCTGGTGATGCCGATGGCGCTGGCCCTGCTGCTGGTGGTGCTCCTGGTCAGGGTGGTGCCCGCCAGCCGGGTCAAGGACGCCGCCGCCCTCCTGGTGGGACTGGTTGGCTTCGGCGTGGCGGCCGTCAACATCGCCAGCGCCGTCGCCGGCGGTCGCGGTCCCGGGTTTGGGGCCGGCGCCTTCGCCCACGGCCTGAGTGGTCCCGGCTGGCTGCCGACGGCCTGGGCTGCGCACGGCATGGTGGACGCTTTCCAGGGGAGATGGCCAAGCGCCATCCTGCTGAGCCTGGGGCTGGCCTCAAGCGCGCTGCTGGTGACGACGGGCGCCGTCCTGGTGGCCGCGCCGGCACTGCGAGAGGGCTGGTTCCGCTCCCAGTCGGCGCCGGCGAGACGGCGGCGCCATCGGAGCCGTTTCTTGAGACTTCCACCCCTGATGGCGGTGGTGCGCAAGGACTGGCGGATGCTGCGGCGGGACCCCTCCCAGCTCATCCAGCTGCTGCTGCCGATCGGCCTGTTCGCCGTCTACCTCCTTTCCCCGCGCTCCGAGGGGATTGGGCTGGGCATGTTCAGAAACTTCCCGGTGTGGTACGGACCGCTCACCACTGCCGCCTTCGCCGCCCTGTTTGCCGCCAGCGGCCTGGGCCTGCGGGCGGTCGGCTCTGAGGGGCGCCATTTCTGGTGCCTTCGGACCTCCCCGCTGTCACCCCGGTCGCTGCTCTTGGGGAAGCTGATCCTGCCGGCGCTGGTCTCGGTCGGAGCCAGCCTGACCCTGATGGTGACCACCGAGATCCGAGTCGCCACTCCGCCTTCGCAGATCGCGTTCTCAGCCCTCCTGCTGGTGCTCTGCGTCCTGGGGCTGGTAGCACTGGCGACCGGGATGGGCGCGGTGTGGCCGCGGCTGGAGTGGACCGACCCCAGGAGGGCGGTCGGGATCTGGCTGGCGGTCACGTTCATGGCCGCCGGGGCCGCCTACATCGCAATCTGCCTGGTGGGGCTGACCCTGCCGCTGCTGATCACCAACCTGCCTCCCGTCGTCTCCGACGCGATGGCGCTCGCGGTCTGCGCAGCGTGGGCCGCGGTGACGGCGGGGTTCGCCCTGCGGGCTGGCCACCACCGTCTGGTGAGCCTGGATACTTAGTGCTCCCCGGACGGTTGACGACGGTCCCGACCGGGCTGTGGCGGCAGCCGGCGCGGCTCGCCACCAGGCGCGCGCTATAGAATCTTCCTGATCGCGCTAGACGGGGAGTTAGCGGTGCCCTGCACCCGCAATCCGCTACAGCGGGGTCGAACTCCCCTCCTAGGGGAGGCGTCTTCGGGTCAGCTCCGACCACTTGGGTGTTGACGGCCGGGTCCGGCGCAGCCAATCACCGCCAACCCCGTCAGGTCCGGAAGGAAGCAGCGGTACGCGGAGCGAGTGGGGTGTCGTCGGGCTCCCCGGCTTGAGCCCAGCGGTCGACCGGCGCCGGGGATGTCTCCACGAAGAGGGGTGCGCGATCATCTTGACCAGAGTGAACTCAGTGCGGCAGAGCCTCTACTTGAAGTACCGGCCCCAGCGCTTCGACGCGCTGGTGGGGCAGGAGGTGGTGTCCCGGACCCTGCGCAATGCCGTCCGCGAGCGCAGGTTCGGGCACGCTTACCTGTTCACCGGGATTCGCGGCACCGGCAAGACCAGCGCGGCTCGGATCCTGGCCCGGGCGATCAACTGCCTGCACCCCGAGGAGGGTGAGCCCTGCGGGGACTGCCACGCCTGCGAGTCAGTGGGGGCTGGTCGAAGCCTGGATGTCATCGAGATCGACGCCGCCACCAATCGGGGCATCGACGAGATTCGGGACCTGCGCGAGCGGACTCAATTCCTGCCCAGCGAGCTGCGCACCAAGGTCTACATCATCGACGAGGCGCACATGCTCACCACGGAGGCCGGCAACGCCTTTCTCAAGACTCTGGAGGAGCCGCCCGAGCATGCCTGCTTCATCCTGGCCACCACAGAGCCTCAGCGCCTGTCGGAGACCATCCTTTCTCGCTGCCAGCGCTTCGACTTCCGCCGCATTCCGGCCGCCGCCATGGCGGCTCATCTCGCCCACATCTGCCGCCAGGAGGGGGTTGACACCACCCCGGAGGTGATGGCGCTGGTGGCCGAGGCGGGGGCGGGCTCGCTGCGCGACGCGGAGTCGTTGCTCGACCGGCTCTTGGGCCTCGAGGAGGGCGTCCTGGGTCTTGATGCGGTCCGTGCCGCCTTGGGGATGGCTGATCCGCACGCGATCGGCCGCTTGATCACGGGAATGGCAGACGGCGACCCCGCCGGGGCCTGGTCGGAGCTGCGCCAGCTCGAGGCGGCCGGGGTCGAGCCCCGGCAGCTGCTGCGCTCCCTGGGGGCGGAGGCGCGGGCGCGCCAGTGGGAGGCACTGGCCCATCCCCAGGGTCAGCCCGGTGGCCACCTCTGGCTGGAGCTGATGGAGGCGTGCACTCGCGGCGGCAGTGAGCTGCGTCGCGCCGACGATCCCTGGATGGCCCTGGAGGTGATTCTGCTCAAGGTGGCATCAGCCGCCGTCCGGCGGCCTCAGAGCGCGCCCTCGGACGTCGCGACCGCCCCTGCCACCAGGCCGCGACGAGCGCTGCCCGGGGCCCCCTCCCCAATCGCCCGCGCCGTCGTGGTGGCCGAGGGTCCAGCCCGGGCCTCGGCTGGCGAGGCGGCCGGGGTCCCAGTGCCTGGAGACGAGGCGGGTGCCCCGGCCAGTTCCCCTGGGGCAATCTCTGCCTCGCCAGGGGAGAGTGGCGGGAACACCACCTCGCCGGCCCTGGCCGCGGACGCGCCGAACTGGCGGACGCGCTGGCCCGAGGTGGTCGATTGGGCGCAGCACCATCACCCGGGCCCCTTCACGGCTCTGGCCAAGGAGACGACGCCGGTCGCCCTGACCGACGGCAAGCTCACCATCGAGGTGAAGTACGAATGGCATCTGGGCAAGCTCCGCGAGCCGCAGTATCGGGCCCTTCTGGAGGAGGCTTGCGGCGCGGTGTTGGGGGAGGGGATCGCGGTGGATCTGCAGCCCGCGGGTCGCGCCGCACCCCCCAGTGACGATGGCGGCCCTGGGCCGGCCGCTGGCGGAGGTGCCCTGGCCGCAGTGCTCAAGCACTTCCCCGGCAGCACCGTGCGCAAGGTGGAGTTTCTTGATCCGCACTGATGGCGTGGGGCCGGAGCCCGGACGCCGCTCGAGCACGCTGATCGGGAGGCGGGAGGCCCGGTACGGGGCTCGCCCCGTCCAGCCGCGACGGCCGGGAGTCACACTGTAGGATGCGGCCCAACTTTCAAGGAGTCTGGCGAAGTGCCTCAGTTTAATCCCAAGCAACTGCGACAGCTGCAGCAGAACATGGCCCGGCAATGGGAGCAGGCACAGGACGATCTCGCCAACCATGAGGTCGAGGGCAGTGCCGGGGGAGGGGCGGTCACGGTTCGCTGCAACGGCCAGCAGCGGCTGACCGGGGTGACTCTGGACCCCGCCGTCCTGGAGGAGGGTGTCGAGATGGTGAGTGACCTGGTCCAGGCGGCCGTCAACGATGCCCTCGATCGTTCCCGTGAGCTGGCGGCGAGATCGATGGAGTCGCTGCTCCCGCCGGGCCTGATGCCGCCGGGAATGCGCTGACGCCCGCTCTGACTTTCGGGGACTGACCATGGGGCTCCTGCCGACGCCGGTGGAGCGATTGGCGGAGGAGTTTGCCCGCTTTCCCGGGATCGGCCCCAAGACCGCGCAGCGGCTGGCCTTTCATGCCTGCCGTCTGCCGGCGCCGGCGCTGCTGGGGATGGCCGCCACCATGGGGGCCCTGGCCGAGTCCGTGGGGAGCTGTGCGGTCTGTTTCTTTCTGAGCGAGAAGGACGAACTCTGCACCGTGTGCCGCCAGCCGGGGCGCGAGCGCGCCCTGATCTGCGTGGTCGAGGACCCCAGCGATGTGCTGGCCATCGAGCGCACCGGGGAGTTCCACGGTCTCTATCACGTGTTGGGCGCGGCGTTGTCCCCGTTGGATGGGATCGGTCCCCGGGACATCCACGCCGACGAGCTGGTTGCCCGGGTTGAGCAAGGCGGCGTGGATGAGGTGATCCTGGCGACCGACTCCGATGTCGAAGGGGAGGCCACCTCGAGCTATCTGTTGCGTCGCCTCGAGGGGACGTCCGCGAAGGTCACCCGCCTCGCCCATGGCCTCCCGGTGGGGGGTGAGCTGGCCTACGCCGACGAGCGCACGGTGGCGCGGGCGTTCTCGGGCCGGCAGCGGCTCTGACCGGGCGGTCTCGCCCGTTCCCCGCGCCGCCTCCGCGATCCCCAGCGCCGCGATCGCGCCCACGCCTCATGGTGGCCGGGACGCCCCGGCCGCGGCGGCGAGGCCGGGAGTGGAGGCATTGGCCGCCGGGGGCCCCATCCGAATCCGCGCCGGGCCCTGGCGGGGGCTTCCGGAGCGCCGTGTGGAGCTTCGGCCAGAGCGGCCCAGCCGCGCCCGCACCTGGCCTCGCCCGGGTCAGCGGCTCCACCTCGGAGGGTCTCCTCCGGCCACTCACACCACGGGGACGCCAGGTCCGTTCAGGCGCTCTCCTGCCCCCTTTGAGGGGTGCGCGACAAATTTGTGGGTAGGTAGGGTCAGGCGACTGTGGTCTGGGAGGGGAGCCACTCCCAGATTTCCTCCCAAC
>JAKAWF010000282.1 GCA_021817025.1 bacterium | reverse complement strand
CGGCCTTGACCAGACCGTCGAGGCTCACGCACTGGCCATCTCACTCGATGGACCGTCTGGGACCCCTGAGGACTGGGGCCTCTACATGGGCATCACCGGCGTTCGCAGCCTCGGGGTGACCACGCTCCTCCGCCGGCACGGAAGGCTCATGCCTCTGAACGAACCCACGCATCTAGCCCTCCTGCCGCTCCCGGAATCAGCTCCGACGACCCTGGCCGCCCGACTGGACCTTGAGCTCGCGCGAGCCGACGCTCGCAAGCCTCCACTGCCTCCTGATCAGGTGGATTCATCCAACGACAGGGCGGATGACCCGGGGGCTGGAGCCCCGACCGAGTCCGTCGCCGGGCAAGGCCAGGTGGAGTCGGACCAGGGCACACCCGCGGAGGTCCTGGACCTGCCGCTGAACAGCGGGGCGCCGGACGCGGATAGCGTCGATCGTGATGCAGGTCCGTTGCCCAAGGGACACGAACCGACAGCACCAAGTGCACCACTGCCCTGCTCGGCGTCGGACTCCTTTGTGCCCAGCACGAGCCCCCTGTGGCCTCCCAGGCGCGAGATCCGGGTGGTCCGACGAGACTCCGGTCTCGCCCACCTGCTTGGCCCACTGGGCACCGTGGCCGAGGAGGTGGCGCACGCCCCATTCGTTCCGGCGCTGCCACGATGGTTCGGGCACCCTGAACTACAGCGCGCCGCGACCAAACAGGGGCTGGTCTCCGGCTCCCGGACGCTCGCTGTGGTTATGACCGGCCACGACGCAGGGACGCTGCGAACCCACACCATAATCTCTTCGGCGACCTTCCAGCAGGTTGCGTTCCAGCCGCTCCCGGGAGCCCCCTGGCCGCTGGTTGACCCCGCCGGGAGACCTGCGCTCATGGCGCTGACCTCGGCGGTCGACTCGGCCATCCAACGGCTCAAGGGTGCAGCGGCTGCTCAACCCATGACCTCCAAGGCACCTACGATCCTGGATGCGGTGCAGGCAGCCAAGCTGGCGGCCGACGCGCTCCGGAATGTGCACTGTGGTCGGACCCACTTCTCCTTCGACTGGGACGGCGTTCTGGACGATCTTTGGGTCGTGGAAGACTTCCTTCGGGCAGCCAACGAGGCCTCCGCGCTAAAGACCCTCACACCGCTTCGCACTCGGCTGCCACGCGCCTGACCGCCCACTGCGGTCGGTCCCGAGATCCTGGCCTCATCTGCCCACAGCGGACGGAGCTGATCTGCCCCCATCTCGTTTGAACTGGGATTGCCGCGGCACCGGACTGGCTCGATCACTGACCACGTCACAGGGCTGCCGCTGTCGCCACGGGCGACCAGATGGGGGCCCAAGGACTTAAGCCAACGCCTTCAGAAGGCCACCATCCAACGGATCTGACTTCGGACCTGCTGACTTGAGCGCCTAGCCGCCTTCCGGTTGGGGACCAGTGGACGACGTTGCGACACCCTCTCTCGTAGTCGGCACCGACCCGCCGCAGCGCCTGGCCCGGCACCCGGGAGGCCAGGGTCTGCCGCCTCACGCTCGGCAGCACGCAGAACCGCTGTTCGTTCACCACAACGGCAGCCGCCGCCGCCGCATCCCAGCGCGCCACCCCAGATGCTGGTACCTCGCCCGGCACTGGTAGGCCGCCCACCCGAATCCGACCAGCGCCCCCCGCGGCCGTGCTCGACCGCGACGTACCACATCGTCTCGCCCACCAGCCG
This sequence comes from bacterium, assembly GCA_021817025.1. The sequence goes on along the minus strand of JAKAWF010000282.1, from coordinate 3,289 downwards.
GCGCCCCAGCCAATGGTGCCGGTCGAACTCCAAGTTGAACCGCCCAAGCTCACCCCGGCTCGCTCGCCCGCGTCACCAGAGCTCCCCGCCGGCTACTCAGCGCCGCCACCATCTCCCACGGTATACCCCAGCCAGGCCGACCGAGCCAGCTCCCGCCTACCTCACCTCCCTTCCCCCACTCTGCCGGACACATGCCAAGGCAATGGGCCGCGTTGACAGTTAACGACCGACCTGCCACAATCACTAGGAACCGGCAGGCCCGGGGTGTCAGTGTGTTTCTCGGGGGGAGACCGTGAGGCGGATATTGAAGGGGGGGCAGTTACTCGACCTTCAACGAGAGGAGCGCCGAGTCGTTGACCTCGAGTTAGACGGCCCCGTGATCAGCAAGGTGGCTGACCACATTGAGGCTGGACCGGGGGACGCAGTGACCAACATCGACGGCTGTTCACTGCTACCTGGAATGACGAACTGCCATGCCCACCTCGGGTGGGACGGAGTCCGAGACCTAGAAGAGCAGTCTATCGAGTCTGATGAGATTACAGCTTGGCGGTGTGCGATGAACGTTCAGCGTTGCATCGCCAGTGGCCTCACCAGAATTCGCGACCTCGGGATGAATACCGGAAACATGTTTGCGAAGAAAGCCGTCAGCCTAGGCCTAGCGCCGCCGCTGAAGGTTGTGCCAGTGGCCCGCGCGATTACCATGACCGGTGGGCACACATGGTGGTGCTGCCGGGAAGCTGACGGCATCGAGGACTGTCGACGCGCCGTCCGCGAGCAAGTGAAGGACGGAGCCGAGTGGATCAAGGTCATGGGAAACCATCACTGGCCGCAGTTTCCCGTGGGAACACCCCCCGTCCCACAATTCACTGAGGACGAGCTGCTTACGCTCGTTAGCGAAGCGCACGCAAATGGCCTGAAGGTCACGGCTTGCGTGGGGTACGACGCCGCGATCAGTCGGGTGGTACGGGCAGGAGTCGACTGCATCGAACATGGAGGCTCAATGTCGGAGTCAACCATCGAGATGATGTTGGAGCGTGGCACTTGGCTTGTTACGACGTTTTCTCCGCTGGTCATACAAGCGGAACGTGGACTCGAACTTGGCATGCCCCGGGAGGCCGTGGAACACCGGAAATGGCAGTTGGCTGACGGCGCTCGGTTCGACGGCGTGCGACGAGCCGCCGCCGCGGGCGTCCCCATCGCCTTCGGCACGGATGCCGGTAGTCCGCTTGTACCGCACGGGGAGATTGTTCCTGAACTGAAGTTCATGGTGCAGATCGGCGTGTGTGCTGACAATTGGGCGGCGTTGCGGGCCATCACGTCGAGTCCTGCAAAACTTCTAGGAGCCGAAAGTGGCACCGGGACGATCGAACCTGGCAAAACCGCTGACATTGTTATAGTGGATGGGGATCCAGTCAGAGATCTGGAGGAGCTGAGGCGGGTGCGCGCGGTGCTCGTGGAAGGTGCCGTGGCCTATGGCGGAGGCCGCGGGTACAGTCAGGTGAGCTAAGTCTTCGCAGCACCAGGGATGATCTTCCCAATTGCAAGGTGCTTCGCGACTTGGGCTACATACGGCGAGGCGCACGAGCCGCAGCGCTTTCAGGCTTGGCATGACGTCTTCCTGGGATGCATCTGTTTCAGTGCTTGGGGAGCAGAATGGAGCCAATACGATTGACACTGGTCGGCCACGGAGTACGCGGCAAGCAATGGGCCGCTTCCATGGGCCGGGTGCCTGGGGTGCGGTTGGAGGCCATAGTTGACCGTTTGCCAGTACAAGGCGTCCGGATTTCAACTTTTCCAACGCTTGAACAAGCGCTGGATGCTGGCGTCGCCGACGCGGTGATCTTGGCCACGCCGCCTGAGGCCCATAGGGGCGCCGTTCTTGCGTGCGTGGAGAGGCGCATCCCGGTTCTGTGCGAAAAGCCACTGACGGAGACCCTTGCCGAGGCGAGGGAGATTGCGCAGCTGGCAACGGCTGCATCCTCCGTGGTTTGGGTAGGGATGAATTTTCGTTATGTGCCTGCGGTGCAACAGTTGCGGAACCTGGTACTAAGTCGGGATATCGGGTCAGTGATGTTTGGACAATTTAGCTACACCAGGAACCGTAATGGCCGCGATCCCAGGCTGAATGACTACCCGTTGAGCATGCAAGACCCCTTTTTGCTCGAGCAGGCTGTTCATCATCTTGACTTGATCCGCTACGCGTACTGCCAAGATGTCGAGTTCGTGCAATGCAAGCAATGGAATTTCCAAGGGAGCGGCTACGAAGGCAATACTTGTGTTGCAGCTCTCCTTGAATTGAAAGATGGGACCTGCGTTACCTACTTTGGTAGTTGGACGGCGGGCACCAATCGGCTGCGGTATGTGTGGCGAAGTGATTTTACAGGCGGCGCCGTGAGGCATTGCGACCCGTTCGCCAACTTGCAGATATCCAGGTTGGATAAAGGCTTCCATGTCAACTCTTGGGGGGCCGAACCGGAATTGGCTCCCTTTGCTGAAATTGCCGGAGGGGCATGCGAACCGTTCCGTGGGGACCTTGATCTGCTGCTTGCAGCGTTCGCTGCGGCTGTCAGGGGCGACGAGGTTATGGGTCCCACAGCGGTGGACCATCTGAACACACTCGCAGTTGTGGACGCTTGCCAACGGGCGTCAGGGCTAGGGATGCGGGTGCTCGTGGAGTCAGGTGCCGAAGTGTGAACTCAGTCAATGAGCGAGCCTTGCGGACGGCTGCGGATGGCGGGCGCTGGCGTCAGCAGACCCTGAGGCCCAGTCGGAGATGTGGCGACTGAGCTTGCGGGACACCGGAAGGGCTTGGGGCGGGGGCTGAGGGGTCGAGCCGCCGGTGGTGAGTCGCGTCTGACCGTTGGGAATCGCCGAGTCGGTGGGGGGCGAAGCGCCAGCCGCGAAGCGGGGCGGCTGATTGTGATGAGGCGGAGCAGGTGGCGGTGAAGATCGCCGCACACCACCACCCTCGGGCCGCCCGGAGGTGCAGGCGCCTGGCGCAGTGCACCGGCCGTCCCTGGTACCAGGGCGAGCCAACTCCGCAGCACTGCGACGGTGCGGTAGGGGGAGCCACGCTGGAGGTCGAACTCGAATGAAACCTCGGCATCCCTGGCCACCTCACGCACCGTGTTGGACCCGAGTTCGGCAGTGCCCATTTTGGACAGGCGCGTGGGGTTGAGATACCTGGGTTCCGCAGCAAATGGGCGTCGGAGGGGTTCAGGAGGGCATCTGGGAAGTCAGCCTGGGGTCATCGGTGCCGAAATGTGTAGGCACAGGATAGGCATCTCAG
>JAKAWF010000281.1 GCA_021817025.1 bacterium | reverse complement strand
GTGCCACCTCATCTGCGGACCAGTTCGTCTACTCCCTTGGGGGCGCCGCCCCGACGTGATACTCGCCGCTGTCCCCGATCCGGATCTGCGACACCCGGCCGGGCAACCCGTCCGGTCTGTCCGGGGCCGCGGCGCAGTGCGATGGGAAGACCCTGGCCGCCGGCACCCCTCTCGATGTGGCGGTGGCGGGACTGCCGGGGATCCCCAGCAGCGGGGTCAGCGCGGTGGTGCTGAACGTGACGGTGGCCAACCCAGCCAGCGCCGGATACTTGAGCGTGTATCCGGCGGGCCAGTCGGCCCCGCTGGCGTCCAACCTCAACTTCACCAAGGGCGAGACCGTGGCCAATTCGGTCGAGGTGGGGCTCAGCGCCGGGGGCCAGGTCGCGGTCGTGACCAACGCCAGCTCTGCGGACGTGGTCATCGATGTCGAGGGTTACGTGGCCGCCGCGGCCGCCGCGGGGGCGGGGCTGTACAACGGCCTCAACCCCAGCCGGCTCTGCGACACGCGCACCGGGACCGGGCCCACCAACCAGTGCACCGGGCACACCATGGGCCCCAACAGCACCATGGGTGTCCAGATCACCGGGCTGGCCGGGGTTCCCACGACCGCCACGGCCGTGGTGCTGAACGTGACCGCGACCGACACCACGGCACCCGGCTACCTCACCGTGTTCCCGGGGGGGACACCGCCAACCGCCTCGAACCTGAACTGGGCGGCCGGGGGCACGGTGGCCAACCTGGTGGTGGCGGCGCTCAACTCCAGTGGCGGCGTCACCATCTACAACCACTCCGGATCGACCGACGTGGTGATCGATGCCATGGGCTACTTCACCCAGGCGGGAGCGACCGGTGCGGAGTTCGACGCGCTGGCGACCCCGACGCGGATCTGCGACACCCGCACCGGGACCGGCCCCGCCAACCAATGCACCGGCCACACCATGACCGCCAACAGCACCATGGCCGTGCAGGTGACGGGGTTGGCAGGGGTGCCGTCCAGCGCCCAGGCGGTGGTTCTGAACGTCACCGCCACCAACACCACCTCGTCCGGCTACCTCACGGTCTTCCCGGCTGGGACCAGGCCGCTGGCATCCAACCTCAACTGGGCCGCGGGGATGACGGTGCCCAACCTGGTCGTCGCTACCCTCAACTCGAGCGGTGGCGTCACCCTCTACAACTACGCCGGCTCAACGGATGTCGTGATCGACGTCCTGGGCTACTACAGCTGACCGAAGCCCTTCGCGGTCGGAGTCAGGCCCGAGGACCGCGCCTCAGGGCTGAGGGTGACGCGACCAGCGAGCGGTTGGGGGGGGCCGGCAGTGAGCGGCGCCGCGACGGAGGAGGGCCGGCCGGCCCCGGGTCTCGCGATGGCTGCGGCCGACTTGCCAGCGAACAAGAGGGTGCCGCGAACAGCCGCTCGTACGATGCCCATGCTGGGCGGAGCTGAACTGGAAGGAGTGGGCGAGGCTACAAGGCATTCATCCGGTGACCGCATACCGTTGGTTCCGAGATGGAAAGCGGCCGGTGCCCGCGCGTGTTAGCGCTTGCGTTGTTCGAACATGTAATGGCAGGACTGCGTGAGGCCGAACGAGCCCACGGACCAGAACTACCGACCTGGGCTCTCGGCTCTGCTCATGGCTTCAGCCCCGCATTCACCGCCTCCGGAGCGAAGGCCTCGGGGCCGAACTACGCTCAGCTCCAGCAGTTGCTTGCGCTCTGAGTGGTCAGAGTCGGCGACGGCCCTAAGGACGGACCGCATAATAACCTGGTCGCTATGGTAGTGTTGGCGGATGGAGGTCACCGAGGCAGCATTGAGCGGGATCTTCGGGGCGGTGCTGCCCGCGCTGGACGAGCGTCAGCGGCGGCTACTCGCCGGTGCACAGGCGCGAGCGTTGGGCCGCGGTGGAATTGCGTGGGTCTCTCGAGCGGCACAGATGAGCCGCACCACCGTACAGAAGGCGGTCGCGGAAGTCGACGCGGGAGTGGATGTGACGGCGCGCGTTCGTCGCCCGGGCGCCGGACGCAAGCCGTTGATCACCAAGGATCCGAAGCTTTGGGCCGAGTTGGATGCGCTGGTGGAGCCGACGAGCCGGGGAGATCCGATGTGTCCGCTGCGTTGGACGTCGAAGTCGACCGGTAACCTGGCGAAGACGCTGCAGGCAGCGGGCCACCAGGTCAGTCCCGACACGGTCGGTCGGTTGTTGCGGGAGATGGCCTACTCGCTGCAGGCCAATGCCAAGCAGCTCGAGGGGACCCAACACGAGGACCGGGATGCTCAGTTCGTGTACCTCAGCACACAGGTGGCCGAGCATCTGCGCGGTGGCAATCCGGTGATCAGCGTGGATGCCAAGAAGAAGGAGGTTGTGGGTCAACGTGCCAACGGCGGCAAGGAATACCAACCCAAGGGCCGGCCCGAGCGAGTCGACGTGCATGACTTTCCCGACCCCACCGTCGGTAAGGCCATCCCCTACGGGATCTATGACATCGCGGTCAACGAGGGTTTCGTCGTGGTCGGCAGTGACCATGACACGGCTGCGTTTGCGGTGGCGACCATCGGTCGCTGGTGGGACATGGTGGGCTCCCGGGCTTACCCGGAGGCCACGCGTTTGTTGGTCACCGCCGACGCGGGTGGGTCGAACGGCTATAGACTGCGACTGTGGAGAGTGGAGCTGGGCCGACTCGCCGCGCGCACCGGTTTGGCCATCACTGTCTGTCATTTCCCGCCCGGCACGTCTAAGTGGAATAAGGTCGAGCATCGGCTTTTTTCAGCCATTACGATGAACTGGCGAGGCCGACCACTGACCAGCCACGAGGTCGTCGTCAACCTCATCGGTGCCACCACTAACAGCAAGGGATTGCGGGTGCAAGCCCACCGTGACACTGACGCCTATCCCTTGGGCATCAAGGTGGCTCCTGCCGAGTTGGCTGCGGTGCCAGTCACACCCCACCAGTTCCATGGGGAGTGGAACTACACCGTGCATCCCTCGCCACCGCCGCAGCTAAGTTAGGGCCAGACCAGGTTATTTAGCGGAGGGCCCTTAGGTCGGGCAGGTGGGAACGACCCTCAGCACTTTCCCGCCCGCCTCCAAGCGGCCCTCTTAAGGCGTGACCAAGTCCACACCCAACGCGACGGCAGCCCGTCGCAGGGCCGCATCGCGGGTCGCCAACGGCACCCCGGAGGCCGCCGCGAGCGCCAGGTACGAAGCGTCATACGCGGTCAGCCCAGTTGACCTCGCCAGGTCTACAACGGTGGTGAGGATGGCGTCGCGCCCAATCTCCTCGACCGTGATGGGAAGTTGGCTGAGAAGCTCCAGGAAGCGCGCGGTCTGGGCTGGGTTGAGCCGGCCTCGCCGCTCCGCCGAGACGAGCACGTTGGCAACCTCCAGAGCCCAAAGTCCAGGCACCAGCGCGTCTTCGTGACCCAGCCGATCCAGGGCGGACTCGGAGATCGGAGTCGTCTGATCTGCGAAGCACCACGCGAGCGCAATCGAAGCATCGAGGACGAACGTCACCGGCGTCCCTCCTGGATCAGTGCATCCAGCTCGAGCTCGCCCAGGGTGAGACCTCGCCGGAACTCCCTCAGGGCCGCCAAGGTCGCCTGTGGGGACTCCGCGGGATGGCCAGGGCCCGGCGGAGCCAGCAGGGCAACCGGAACCCCGTGCTTGGTTATGGTGAAGTGCCGGCCCCTCGCCACCTCATCTAGGAGGTGCGAGAGGTGGGTCCTCGCCTCGTACGCTCCTATGTCCATTGCGACTAGTCTAACACTAGTCGTGACGCGGCGTTCGGGCCAGCGCTGCGGCCGCCCTCTTGGCGGGGGACGGTACGCTTCTGAGATCGCCTCAGCCGGCCCAGGGGGCGCTGGTGGCCGGACCCCGCCGGTGTGGGCTTCGGTGAGGGTGGGCACGGGCCCGGCATCCTTACCCCTTTGGGTCGGAGCTGGATCGCGAGCTCCCGCTGGCCGAATTGAAGGGGGGTTGCGAACAGTTGCTCGTACGACACGATATGGTGGGCGGAGATGAACTTGAAGGAGTGGGCGAGGCTACAAGGCATTCATTTGGCGACAGTGACCTTGGCCATGGTCGGTCTCCTTCGGGTTGGTGTCGATCAGCAGCGCATGCCGCCCCATCACCGTCCGATCAAGGCGGCCGGTCAGGGCTCTGGATCAGACCGCGGTCCGGGGTCTCCACCGGACTCTCGGGGTCCAGGCGTTCCGTTGCCGGAGCAGAGTGCCTTCTCAGGCACAACCCACCGTGATCCCAGGCGGAGCGGAGCTTCCCCATCTCCTTCGCCGTCCGACGAAGTCGACCCCGGGTTCCCCAGCAGAGATGAGAGCTTGAAGCAGAATACGCCCACGGGATGCGGAAAAGAGGCAGGACGCCAGGTCGAGGTGTAGTGCCTGGGCCGAGCTCCGGTCGGGCCGGCAGCTGGGCGGGGCTGGCCTACGGAGCGAGTAAGCGTGGGCTCCGCAGCCAACCAGATTGCCGGACCGCAGGCCGCAGGCCCCTGGCCCTGACGGCCCCCGGTCGTGGGCCCGGCGGGACTTCCACCTTGCAAGAGGGGGTACCGTCCGCAGCCCAAAGGGACGAGCTGGAGGGCTCTGATGCCGATGAAGTGCGGGGCCCGGGCCGCACCAAGGGGGGGCCAAGACCAGGGTGCTCGAGGGGAGCGACTTGACCACGCCACAGCCGATCCCTGTGCGCCCAGCCCGCTATGCCAGCGGTCTGCCAGTTCGCCGCCTCGGCGGACGTCAACAGGCGGATGAAGCGTTCGAGCTCCTGATCGACCGCTTCACAGAGCACCTCACAGAGAATGAGTATCGCTCGACCGCCACCGGCCACACCTACGCCAAGTGGGCTCGGAACTACCATCAGTGGCTGCAAAGCGCATATCCGGACCTTCCGATCGAAGCCGCATCTCCCGACACGCTCCGAAAGTTCCTCGCCTTCAAGCGCGGCCAGATGGTGAAGGCGAGCACGCTGGCCACGATCCTGCATTCGCTCCGAAG
>JAKAWF010000280.1:2554-5003 GCA_021817025.1 bacterium | reverse complement strand
GGCTCCAGCGCCGCCTCCACCAGTTCGATGACATCCATGACCTGGATGCGGCCCTCCATGCCGGTCGACTGCACCGCGGCGGTGTACATCACCACGTCCTTGGGGCAGGCGACGACGAAGTAGCCGGCGTCGCCGAGGGAGACCGCCTCGCGAATCCGGTTCTCACTGGGCCGCTCCTTGACCCCTCGGTCGTCCATCCAGATGCGCCCCCCGCCGGCGCCGCAACAGAAGCTGTTCTCCCGGCAACGGGGCATCTCATGCACCCTGACCCCCAGCAGATCCATGATCCGCCGAGGGGCCTCGAAGCCGTTGTTGTACCTCCCCAGGTAGCAGGGGTCGTGATAGGTGGCCACCATCTCCTGGCCGCGGGTGGGCTTGAGGGCGCCCTTCTCCAAGAGCTCGAGGAGCAGCTGGGTGTAGTGGAGCACGGGATAGGTGCCACCCAGCCGCGGGTACTCCTGACCGATGGCGTTGAGAGTGTGGGGATCGGTGGTCATGATGCGCCGGAAGTCGCACTTGGCGAGTGTCTCGATGTTGTGCTGGGCCAGCATCTCGAACAGGCCCTCCTCACCGACCCGGCGCACGTCGTTGCCGCTGTTGCGCTCCCCCTCGTAGAGGATGCCGAAGTCCACTCCCGCCCGCTTCATGACCCGGGCCACGGTCTGGGTGAGCCGCTGCACCCGCGGGTCGTAGGAGGCGAAGTCGCCCACGAACCAGAGCACGTCGACCGGCTCCTTGCGCGCGTCCTTGATCGTGAAGCCGAGCTCCTTGGTCCACTTCGAGCGCATCCGCTCCGACTGGTTGAAGGAGTTTCCGTACTGGGCCAGGCTGGCCAGGGTGTCCTGCAGGCGGGGCTCCATCCGGCCCTGCTCAACCAGCTGGCGGCGCATGTCGACGATCTTGGGCACGTGCTCGATGTGGAGCGGGCAGACCTGCATGCAGGCGCGGCAGGTGGTGCACGCCCACAGGGTGTCGTCCTTGATCGCGTCACCCAGGAGCTGGACGCCACCGACCCCCTTGCGGTGGGAGCCGATCCCCTCCTGCTCCAGCAGGTGATCGCGGAGGTCCATGATCAGCAGCTTGGGGCTGAGCGGCTGGCCGGCGGCGAAGGCGGGGCAGACCGCCTGGCAGCGCCCGCACTCGGTGCAGGCGTACAGGTCCAGCATCTGCTTCCAACCCAGTTGATAGATCTGCTTCACCCCGACCGAGGGCTGGCTGAGGTCGGCCGCCGGCAGGGTCCCCTTGGGACCGAGATCCCGGAAGTAGATGTTGGGGATCCCCACGAATACGTGCAGGTGCTTGGAGGTGGGGATGTAGGCCAGGAAGGCGAGGATGGCCAGGGCGTGGCCCCAGTAAAAGACGTGCGCGTAGGGGGAGGCCTTGGCGCCATGGACCCCGGCAAGGGCGAACAGCCGGGCCAGGGCCGAGCTCACCGGTCGCCAGGCCGCGGAGGGGTCGTGGCCCTCGGCCACCCGGAAGCTGTTGTGCAGCAGCATGCAGGCCACCACCATGAAGATCAGGGCCAGGATGATGGTGGCGTCCCGCTCGTTGGAGCCCCGGAAGCGGGCCGGACGGCGCACGTAGCGGTTGTAGGCAGCCATCGCCAGCCCCACCAGGACCAGGACGTCGAAGACGTCCTGCAGCAGGGCGATCCAGGTGTTGCCCCCGATCACCGCCAGACTGAAGCCCGGCACCAGGCCCTTGCCGAACTCCTGGACCACCGCCGTGAGCAAGACCACGAAGCCGCTGAAGATCATCAGGTGGAGGATCCCGGAGTAGCGGATCTGGAGCAGGCGCGTGTGGCCCCCGACGTTGGTCACCACCCCCCAGGCCCGGCGCAGGGGCTGATCGAAGCGATTCTCGGCCGCCCCTTTGGTCAGCGGCCGCGCCAGCCGCGAGAAGCGGTAGCCGGACCAGGCAAGGGTCGCCACCATGAGTGCCAGCAGGGCGATCGCCGTCGCTGCCATGGGATCAGCCGGCCGCCTTGAGCCGCTCGGTGAGAGCCGGTAGGAGGTCGAAGAGGTCGCAGGTGGTCCCGTAGCCGGCGACCTGGAAGATGGGCGCATTGGGGTCGGTGTTGATGGCGATGATGAGCCCCGCCCCCTGCATCCCCTCGAGGTGCTCGGGCGCCCCCGAGATGCCCACCGCCACGTACAGCTTGGGCTTGACGGTCATGCCCGACTTGCCCACCTGGCGCTCCTTGGGCAGCCAACCGCTGTCCACCACCGGCCGGGAGGCGCCCAGCTCCGCTCCGAGCGCGGCCGCGAACTCCTCGGCGACCTCGATGTTGTCGGGGCCCCCGATCCCGCGGCCGACGCTGACGATCCGCTCGGCCTTGGTGATGTCGATGGCGCCGTCGCCGCCGCTGCTGGTCCCCACCAGGCTGGTCCGGAGATGGTTGAGCGCGTCCGGCGGATCCATGGCGACGCTCTCGCCCCGGCCGCCGGAG
>JAKAWF010000280.1:0-2544 GCA_021817025.1 bacterium | reverse complement strand
CTCGGGGAAGCTGCCCGAGACCACTGAAAAGACCGCCGGTCGCCTGGTCCTGGTGGTGGCCACCAGCTTGCCGCCGTAGAGCTGGCTGTCCGCCACCAGCTCTCCCTGGTCAACTGCCAGCCCCACGCAGTAGGCGACCACCGGCCTGGAGGTGGCGGTGGCGCTCCCGGCGGCGAGATCCAGCCCGGCCGAGGTGTATCCCACCAGCACCGCGTCCGGCTCCCTGGTCCGGATCGCCTCCACCAGCACCGCCTGGTGGGCCTCTGGGGTGTAGGCGGCCAGGGCGGGGCTGCGGACGGTGACGATGACGTCGGCGCCGCCCAGCTCCGCCACCAACGGCTCCGGGTCGGCGGCGGCCACCAGCGCCTCCACCGCGCCGCCGAGCTGCTCGGTCAGCCGCCTGGCCAGGCCCAGCAGCTCGAAGCTGATCGGCGCCACCCGATCCCCGTCGGTTTCGATGTAGACCAGAACCCCAGCCATGCTCATGCCCCCAACAGGCCGCGCTCGCGGAGCACGTCCAAAAGCTGCTGCGCTATCTCCTCCGGTTTGCCCTCCCACATCTGCGCCCCGGCGCCCCGGGGGGGAGGGGCCAGCCTGGTCACGGTCGAGGCCGGCGCGGCCGCCTCGCCCGCGGGTGCGGTCGAGCCGATCTGGGCCGACGCCATGATCTGCCGAAGCCGGCTGATCGGCACGTAGCGGGGCGGGCGCGTGGCCGCCTGCACCCCCAGGACCGCGGGCAGCTGGACGCCGAGGGTGGCCATGCGACCCCCCGAGTACTCCTGCTGGACTTCAATGGTGGCGCCCGACACCTCGACCCCGCTCACCACGCTGACATGGGGCCAATCCAGATTGGTCGCCAGAATCGGGCCCAGCTGGCCGTGAAGGTCGTCGGCCGCCTGGACCCCGGTCAGCACCAGGTCGGGCGCCATCTCCCGCAGCACCGGAGCCAGCGCCGCCGCCATCCGGGGCGCATCGGTGCGCTCATCCGAGGTGGGGACCTTGAGCGCCCGGTCGGCGCCCCTCGCCAGCGCCGAGTACAGCAGCTGGTCGACCCCGTCCCCGTCAAGAGCCAGAGCGGTGACCTCCCCGCCGGCACCCTCCTTGATCAGGACCGCCTGTTCCAGAGCGTGGTCGTCGAACTCGTTCAACTTCCACTTGACACTGTCGCGGTCGATGGCGGCGCCGCTGGCATCGACCTCAACCTCCTCGACCAGATCGGGCACCTGCTTCAAGATCACTGCTATGTGCACGCACGGCCTCCTAGTGGAGGGCCTCATCCACGAGTTCGATGACATCGCGGACGAGCAATTTGCCCTCGTTTCCGGTTGACTTCACCGCGTCCTCGAAGCGGGACACCTCGTAGGGGCAGCAGACCACCAGCATCTCCGCCCCGGTCTCCACCGCCTCCCGCACCCGCCTCTCGCTGAGCCGCTCCTTGGTGTGGTTCCCGGAGAAGCTGTCCAGCCACATACCGCCGCCACCACCGCCACAGCAGTACCCGTTCTCCTTGCAGCGGAACATCTCCACGAACTCCAGACCGGGGATCTGCCGGATCATCTCCCGGGGTGCGTCGTACTCTCCGTTGTGCCGGCCCAGATAGCAGGGGTCGTGGAAGGTGACCCGGTAGGGGAGCTTGCGGGCCCAGGGCAGCCCGCTCATGAGGGGCGCTAGGAACTGGGTGTAGTGGCTGACATCGTAGACCCCACCCAGCTTGGGGTACTGGTTGCGGAAGGAGTTGTAGGCGTGGGGGTCGGGGGTCACCAGGCGGGTGAACTGGTAGCGCTTCAAGGTGGCGATGTTCTGCTCGGCCACCATCTCGAACAGCCCCCGCTCGCCGGCCGCGCGCTGGCTGTCGCAGGAGCACTTCTCCTCGGCGCCAAGGATTCCCCAGTCGATGCCCAGAATCTCCATGGTGCGGGCGAAGGCACGCGCCGCATCCCGCCCCCGGGGGTGGTACGCCCAGTAGCACTCGACGAAGAAGAGCACGTCCACCGGGCGAGGCTCCCGGCTCAGGACGGTCACCGGCGCCCCCGCGTCGGCCACCCAGTCCGCCCGCTTGCGGGCGGGCTCGCCCATCGGGTTCCCGTACTGGAAGGTGTTCTCGAAGGCCTTCTGGAGCTCGGGGGGGACGTTGCCGGTGGCCACCGCCTGCTCTCGGACCGCCGGCATGATCTTGAGCAGGTTCACCTCCTTGGGGCACACCCGAAGACAGTTCCCGCAGGTGGTGCAGAGCCAGAGATCGGGGCTGCTGACCAGGTCGGCGCCGAGCTGGGTGCGGCGGTAGATCTTGCGGGGGCTGTAGTCCCCCACATGGTCGACCGGGCACGCGGGGGTGCACTTGCCACACTGGTAGCAGTAGGCGAGTGACTCCGCGCCCGGGATCTCGGTGACCCGGTCCAGCGCCGAGACGTCATGCTCCCAGACGACCCGCTGCTCGAACATCCGGTTCCAATGGCCCGAGATGTCCATCCCCTGGAAGACCAGATGCTCCTCCTCGTGGACTCGCTCCTTCTCGATCTCAGTCATTCAGACCTCCATCCGGTG
>JAKAWF010000279.1 GCA_021817025.1 bacterium | reverse complement strand
CAAGGACCCCCGCATCCTGATCCTGGACGAGGCGACCAGCGCCCTCGACACCCACAGCGAGAGAGAGATCCAGGCTGCCCTGGAACAGCTGATGCACGGTCGCACCACCATCGCGATCGCTCACCGGCTGTCCACCATCCTGGCGGCCGACCAGATCCTGATGATGGATCACGGGCGGATCATCGAGCGCGGTACCCACCGGGAGCTGCTCGCCCGGGAGGGAGCCTACGCCAGGCTCTACTTCGAACAGTTCGCCGGTGAGCACGTGGCAGCGGTTAGCTGAGCGTGCCTCCCACCACCATCCGACCGTGAGCCGGGCCAGGCCGTGCTGATCGCCACCTGGAACGTGAATTCCCTGACCGCCCGACTGCCCCGGGTCATCGCCTGGTTGAGCGCCAACCAGCCCGACATCCTCCTGTTACAGGAGACCAAGCTGGCCGACGCCGCCTTCCCGAGAGCTGCCTTCGAGGAGCTGGGATACGAGACAGCCCACCACGGGGACGGCCGCTGGAATGGAGTGGCGGTGATCTCCAGAGTCGGCATGTCCGGCGTGGCCACCGGTCTCCCCACCCTGGCACCGACCGGCCGGGCGGAGCCCAGGTATCTCAGCGCCACCTGCTCAGGCCTGCGGGTGGCGAGTGTCTACATCCCCAATGGCCGGGAGGTCGGCCACCCGTTCTTCGAGTACAAGCTGCGGTGGCTGGAGGAACTGAGCAGGTCCGTGAGAAGAGAGCTGGCCAGCGGTGACCTCCTCCTCGGCGGTGACTTCAACGTAGCCCCCAGCGACCAGGACGTCTTCGATCCCAAGGCATTCGAGGGCGCGACGCACGTGACCCCGCAGGAGCGTGCCGCCCTGCAGGCGGTGCTGGACCAGGGCCTGGTGGATCTGGCCATGTCGGTCCCGGAGCCGTCGGGCTACACCTATTGGGATTACCGCCAGGGCTTCTTCAGGCGAGGGCTCGGAATGAGGATAGACCTGCTCCTCGCCAGTCCTGGAGTCGCGGCCCGGGTGACCCGGGTAACGGTCGACCGTGAGGAGCGCTCCGGAGTCCGTCCCAGCGATCATGCGCCGCTTCTGGCCGAACTCCGCTGACGGCGGCACCGTTCCCGGGCCGGTCGCCTGTCCCTCTACAGGAGGCCCTGGGCCACCAGCAACTCGGCGTTGAGGAGGGCTGCCCCGGCAGCTCCCCGGACCATGTTGTGCACCAGGGCGGTGAACTTCCAGTCCAGCACCGGACACGGGCGCAGCCGGCCGACCACCACCGTCATGCCGTGGCCCTGGTCACGGTCCAGCCGGGGCTGGGGCCGATCCGGCTCACTGCTCACCAGGAGCGGCGCCGGCGGCGACGACGGCAGGTGGAGGTCCGCCACCGCACCCGCAAAGGAGCTCATCACCCGGCGCATCTGCTCCTCCGTCGCCGGTTTCGAGAGGCGAACGGAGATCGACTCGGTGTGGCCATCCAGGACCGGAACCCGATTGCACTGCGCGCTGATGGCCATCACCGCTGGCTCGAACCCCGCGGCGCCGTGGCCACCCAGGATCTTGGCCGTCTCCGCCTCCAGCTTCTCCTCCTCGCCCTGTATGTGCGGGATGACGTTGTCCTGGATGGACAGGGCGGATACCCCGTCCAGCCCGGCCCCGGAGATGGCCTGCATGGTGACCACCTGGACGGAGGTGACCCCGAAGGCGTCGTGCAGCGGCTTGAGCGCCAGCGCCAGACCCACCGTGGAACAGTTGGGATTGGTGATGATCATGCCCCTGGAGTAGCCTCGCCGCCGACGCTGCTCCGCGACCGCTCCGAGATGCCCGGGGTTGACCTCCGGGATGACCAGGGGCACGTCCCCATCCATGCGATGCCGGCTGCTGTTGCTCACCACCGGGAAACCCGCACTCGCGAAGGAGACCTCAGCCACCGCCGCATCGCTGTCCAGGGCCGATAGCAGAAGATCGCAATCGAGGTCGGCCTCAAGATCCTTCACCACCAGCCGGCCGGCGAGCCCGGGAATCGGGCCCGGAAGCTGCCAGCGCACCGCCTCCGCGTACGGCCTCCCGGCCGACCTCGGTGACGCCACCACCTCGGTGAGGGTGAACCATGGATGGTCGACCAGATGCGCGACCAGGTGCTGCCCGACGGCTCCGGTCGCCCCCAGGATGCCCACCTTTGCCTGCTGCGATCCCATCCGGGAGAGTTTCGCAGGTGGGCGCTCGCACACCGCCCGGGGCCGATCCGCTACAGTGTGGCGATGCTGACCGGCTGCCCCACACCAGGCGAGGTGGACCCGCGCGCGAAGGCGCGTCTGCTGATGCGGCAGCCGCTGCGTGCTGCGGGGCAGGGGATGCGAATGCGCCGGCGTGGCGCGGGGGACACGCGAAACAAGCTCTAGCGCTCCGGCGCTGGTGCTCCCCCGAACCAACCCAGGTGAGCTCTCTGGGCACGCCTGGGCCCGCCCTGGTTGCTGTCCGCGCATCTGCAATCTCTGAGGAGCACCATCCATCATGTCCCCCCTGTTTCGACTCCAGTGTCCCCGCTGCTCGCGTGAATATCCCGACGGCACCACGATCTTCTGCGACGACTGCTTCACTCCCCTGGAGGTCGCCTACGATCTGGCCTCGATCCGTCGGCGCCTGACCCGGTCGGTGATCGCCAGCCGTGCCCGCGACATCTGGAGGTACCGCGAGCTGCTGCCCGTGCCCGAGGACACCCCGACCGACCTGCCGGTGGGCTTCACCCCACTGCTGCAGGCCCCCTCACTTGGCCGCGAGCTCGGGTCCGAGCGGCTCCTCCTCAAGAACGACTCCGCCTGCTTCCCGACTCTCTCCTTCAAGGACCGGGTGGTCGCGGTGGCGCTGGCGGCGGCGCGCTCACTCGGCCTGACGGTGGTCGGTTGCGCTTCCACCGGTAACCTGGCCAACGCGGTGGCCGCCCAGGCGGCGCGGCTGGGGCTTGAGGCTTGGATCCTGGTCCCGTCGAGTCTGGAGCCCGCCAAACTGCTGGCGACCGCCGTCTACGGAGCCAGGCTGGTGCGGGTCGACGGCAACTACGACCAGGTGAACCGGCTCTGCGCTGAGATCGCCGAGAGGCATGCGTGGGGGTTTGTCAATGTCAACCTGCGCGCGTACTACGCCGAGGGGTCGAAGACGGTCGGCTTCGAAATCGCCGAACAGCTGGGCTGGCGGCTCCCCGACAACGTGGTGGTGCCGATGGCGGGCGGCGCCCAGATAAGTCGCATCGCCAAGGGCTTCCGGGAGCTGGTGGCGCTGGGCCTGGTGGCAGACCACGAGGTCAGGTTCTTCGGCGCCCAGGCGGCGGGCTGCGCACCGATAGCGACCGCGGTGCGGAGCGGGGGCTCCGAGCTGGTGCCGGTGCGGCCGCGGACCATCTGCCACTCCCTGGCCATCGGCGATCCGGCCGACGGACATCGCGCCCTGCGGGTGATCCGCGACAGCGGGGGCTCCGCGGCCGCAGCCACCGATGATGAGATCATCCAGGGGATGCGCCTGCTGGCGAGGACGGAGGGGATCTTTGGTGAGACCGCGGCCGGAGTCACGGTCGCCGGTGCGGCCAAGCTCCTGGCGGACGGCCGGATCGCACCCCATGAGACCACCGTGCTGTGCATCACCGGGAACGGGCTGAAGACGACGGACGCGCTGGCTGGCACGGTCGATCTGGGTCCCGTGGTGGGGACCCGGCTTTCCGAATTCGAAGCGGTGTGCTGTGCCGCCGCGGTGGCCGGGTGACCCAGGAGCCGGGCAGGGACGACGGCGTGTGGGGAGAGGCCGGCCCCAGTCAGCACTGCCGGGTCCCGGCTACCTCCGCCAACCTCGGGGTCGCGTTCGACTGCGCCGCCGTGGCGGTGCAGCTCCACCTCGAGGCGATCGCCACCCCTCGGGTGCAGCCTGGCATCGATCTCAGCTACCGGGGGCCGCAGCCGCAAGCCGTCGGCTCCGGGCCGGACAACCTCCTGATCCGGGCGCTCGCGGCCGGCACCCAGCGTTTCGGGGGCGGCGAGCCCGGCCTGTGGCTTCACGTGCGCAGCTCCATACCGATAGGAGTGGGCATGGGGTCGAGCGCCGCCGCCATCGTGGCGGGCCTGACCCTGGCCGCCCGGCTGGCGCCCACACGACCGTCGGACGAGGCGTTTTTGGAGCTCGCCGCGGAGCTGGACGGGCACCCCGACAACGTGGCGGCGGCCTATCTGGGGGGCTTTGTGGTGGCGGCCCGCGTCTCCGACGGTCTGCGCGTGGCCCGGGTGTCGGTCCCCGACGAGCTTCGCTTCACCTTCGCTATCCCCGACCGTACTATGCCCACCAAGGAGGCGAGGGCCGTGTTGCCGTCCAGCTACGGCCGGGCGGACGCGGTGAGCAACCTGCAGCGGACGGCGCTGCTGGTGGCGACCGCCTTCTCCGGCAGCTTCGACTTCCGGCCCGAGTTCTTCGATGATCGCTGGCACCAGCCTCAGCGCGCCCGGCTCCTCCCCGGGCTGCGCGAGTGCTTGGAATTGCGGCACCCCAAGCTCATGGGGGTGTGCCTGAGCGGGAGCGGATCCGCGGTTCTGGCCATCTCCAGGGGCGAGCCCGAGCTGGCCGAGGCCCTCTTGAAGGGCGCCTTCGCACAGGCCGGGGTCGAGGCCCGGACCATCTCCTTGGCGGCCGACAACCTCGGCACCCCGCACCGCGTTTGGCATGGGTGATCCAGGATGAGCGAAGTGAGCGGGACCCACCTGGCTCTCAAATTCGGCGGCACCTCGCTGGGCGACGCCGCCCGGATTCAGGCGGCGGCGCGGTTGGTCCAGTCCCAGTCGGCGGCGGGGACTCCGGTGGTGGTGGTGTCGGCCATGGGGTCCACGACCGACACCCTGGTGGCGGCCGGAGAGGCGGCCCAGCGCCAGCCGGCGGATGCCTGGGAGGCCATGGTCGATGCCGTCGAGCGCGAGCACCTGGCCACCTGCTCGGAGCTCTTGCCGGCCGGACCAGCTCTCAGCGCCCTGAGCGCGACGGTGCTCGCCAACCTGGCCACCGTCCGCGAGCTGTGCCGAGCAGC
>JAKAWF010000010.1 GCA_021817025.1 bacterium | reverse complement strand
TGAACCTGCGGTACGCTGCCCTCGTGACCTGGGCGTTCCACGCGTACGCGACCGGGAACTGGACCACCGCGCAGATCCACGAGGAACTGAGCGCCCGCGGCCTGACCACCCTGCCCACGCCGCGCCATCCGGCCAAGCCGCTGGCGTTCTCCTCCGTGCATCGGATGCTGACCAACCCCTACTACAAGGGGGACGTGACCTACAAAGGCGTCACCTACGCCGGCACCCACGAGCCGATCGTGCCGATCGAGGTCTGGTACCGCGTCCAGACTGTCCTCTCCGCGCACAACTCAGCCGGGGACCGGCGCCGCCGCCACGACCACTACCTGAAGGGCACCGTCTACTGCGGCGCCTGCGGCTCCCGGCTGATGATCTCCAACGCCCGCAGCGCCAGCGGGAACATCTACCCCTACTTCGTGTGCGCCGGCCGGCACGCCAAGCGCACCCACTGCACCCGCCCCGCGATCCTCGTGGACAAGGTCGAGCAGCTCGTCGCCGACCACTACAAGACCATCCAGATCCCGCCGGACATCAGGAAGGCGATGCTCGGGATGTTGGACGCCGAGTTCGCCGCCCTGCACGCCTCCAGCGAGACCGAGCGCCACCAGCTCACCGTCGAGCAAGCCCGCATCCAAGACCAGCGCCGCGCCAGCCTCCACGCCCACTACGCCGGAGCGCTCCCGCTCGACCTGCTCAAAGAGGAGCAGGACCGCCTCGCCCGCCAGCTCGACCTCGTGAGCGCCCGCCTCGACGCCCTCGACACCACCTACGAGGAAGCCCGCACCCACCTCCAAGAGTGCCTGGCGTTGGCCGGGGACTGCCAAAGCATCTACACCTGCGGCTCAGAGACCACCCGGCAGATGGCGAACCAGGCGTTCTTCACCCGCATCTACCTCGACGCCGACGACACGATCCGCACCCAGCCCACCCGATCCTTCGGGCTGCTGCTCGACCCCGACACCCAGCAGGAAGCCCTCACCTGGGCCGACCCGCAACGGCGCGCGGGCACCCATCCCACCCCGACCCTCATCCATCAGGTCGAGGGTTCGAGTAAGACGCGTGGAGTGGCCGCCGGGGGACTCGAACCCTCGACCTCACGGATGTGAACCGTGCGCTCTAACCAGCTGAGCTAGGCGGCCGTCGCTCGGAGCGCTCAGTCTAATGACTTCGGACTCATCTCCGTCCCCGCGCGGAGTGCCGCTGCCCGGCCCGTGCCTCCTTCAAGTCGAGTCGGTCGCGCGGCGGGCCCGGCCCGCGCCAGTGCATGCCCGGAACTCTTTGCCGACGAGGCCCAAGAAGAGTTGCGCCGCTCACTCGGGGAGCACTGGTCCTTCGCCGCACCGCCAAAGCAGGCGCCGCCCGGGCACTTGCAGCCGTGGCCAAACCCACAACGGCACAGAAGTCACCCGAGAGTGGACTGCACCTGCTGGACGTCGTAGGGGAGTCCCACCGTTACCGGGATTGTGCCCACCGTGAGGGACGGGAGCTGGTGGACGGTGACCCCGTCGGACCAGAACCCGGCCGCAGAGACCAGATAGTCGACTTCCGCCAGGATCCGGCCCCCCTGCTCGTCGACCTGGGGAATCCAACGCGCGACCTCCGATTGGGTGCGGTCGGGCCAGGACCAGACGACCGCCTGGGGAGCGGCTTGAACGATCCACACCACGTGGATCCCCTCCCCGAGATCACCGTCACCCAGATCCGGCACCGTCACGTTGATCACCGCCTGCTCGGCCACCGGCACCGGTTGGAGGACCGGATCGACCGGAACCCCCACCACGTCCTGGGTCGGAGGGGTGACCACGATCTGCTCCGCAGGCAGCTTCCGCTGCACTGCCGCCAGGAATCCCGGCGGGTCGAACCCCGGCCGGCAGACCGCCCCGGGAGCGCAGGGATTGGGTCGCCGCTGCAGAGCCGCCGGGCCGGTGTACCTGATCGCCCCTGGCGTTCCACAGGCCACCGCCCAGATCCAGCCGTTGTCGGTGAGGGGGGTGGAGTAGAGGATGGGAACGCGCTGACCCGACACGGTCCAGAAGCTCCCGTCCCAGGACCAGCCAACCGACGAGACGCCAGTCGCCCACTGGGTGACTGTGTAAGGGGAGCAGCTGCTGGCTGCGGTCGGAACCTGCGTGATCCAGGGATGCGACACCGCCGGTCTGGTGGGCGCACCAGGGCCGGGGACCGCTACGCAGACGCCGCTAAGGGATAACTCACCCGCCGAGGCGCTACAACCAATCGTGGGACTGGGGCCTGGGCCGGGATAGTCCGCAAGCGCGTCGCCTGTTGATACACCCAGCGAAGCGACAAGCCCTCCAGCGCAGACCGCTATGAGGTAGCTGCGTCGCATATCAGGTACCGCTGTTGGCTCGCAGACCACCGCAACCACAGCAAGGCGGAAAAGCTTGTGGTCAATTTTCGGGTCGGCCGGCCCGCGGCCGAAGTACCCCTCACTTCAGTGCCGGTCACTATCGCGGCGATCACCACCGACGCATCCTTCGGGTCCGGCTTAGATCCCAGTCGAATGCTTGTGACGTTGTCCACGATGGACGTAACAGCTAGCCCTTGCCTCTTGTTGCTCGCAATCTCCCCCTGCTCTGCTGCCAGCCAGTCCCCGCTGTCGGCGTACTGAAGGAGCGCTGGATCCTGCCGCTCTATGGCGATGTTCTCAATCAGGTTGTCGATCTGGACGTCCTTCACGACCAGTGCCGCGGAGACCCCGGATGGCAGCGGATGCGAGGCGGAGACGGTGAAGGCAGGCATCTGGAGCTGGGAGTCGGCCACCCGCACGCCCGGTGCCAGCAGCGTGGTGGCCGGCCTGGGGGTGGGGCTCGCCTGGGGAATCACAACCGGGTTTCCGCCCCCGCAGCCAGCCAAGCACGCCAGCAACGAAGGCGCCAGAAGCGCCCATCCGATCCGACCCCGTCCGCGCGCCTCAGCGGCCACCACCGCCCCCCAAGCCCACACCACACCGCAGCGCTCGAGCCGCGGCGAGAGTCGCAGGATAGACCGTTCGCCCCCATCCGACAAGCTCCGCCCCATGGCTGAGAGGATCAGGGGAGGTCGACGCGAACCTGCAGCCCCAAGGCGAGGGCAGCTCGGCACAGGCACTCCTCCAACCAGGGTCCGGTGCCGATCGCGAGCTGCTGGAGGGTGGTGCCCCGCTCCCCGGTGCGAGGGTCGAAGGACCCCCTGATCGCCAGCACCGGCTCGCGCAGGAACGGCTCCAGCTCGTGGCAGATCTCCGGGTCGCCCTCAAGGGTCGTCCCGGGCAGGGACACCTGGGCCTGACGGCCGCTCGCGACGTGCATCAGCAGAAAACGTTCGGACATCCCTGGCTACCTCGTCATCTCAGCATTCCCACGCGCCCGCATCGGCACCCGCGCGGGTTCTCGCGGACCCAATTCCAACTCCGCCACGCGCCACGGCCCGATGAGAAGCCTGTCTCCCGCCTCCAGGGCCGGGGAGCCGCTCAGCGCCAGCGGTTGGCCACAGTGCAGGGTGCGGAACAGCTCCGCAGGGGTCTCCGAGATGAGCTCTCCGGCATAGGGGCTGACCGGCTGGTGGCGGTTGATCGCCGCCCGCACCTCTGTCAGGGACAAGGACACCTT
Source organism: bacterium (assembly GCA_021817025.1). Next base: position 24,540 of record JAKAWF010000010.1, on the reverse strand, counting down.
CGACAGGTCTTCGCTCAGAGTGCCGCCGACGGCCGCGGCAAGGAGCTCTCGACCGAGCTGGGCTGGCTGCCTCAGGCCCAGCGTGCCCCGTCGCTGCACCAAGGGATGGATCGCCAATGGCGCCTGCCACATGAGGTCCTGATCCAACTGCAGCGGCGGGGGAGTCCTGGGAGCGCCCAGGGGCAGCTCCGGATCCCAGCGAGGATCGATCTGCTGAAGCTGCCGCAGGTAATGGTTGGTCAGAGCCTCTGGCGAAGCGGTCGACCAGCGGAAGGGAATCGGATCGTCGGTGGGGTGGGGAAGCCAGCCGGAGGCCGCCAGGAGGTGGACGAAGCTCTTCAGGGGCACCCCGCCCCGGGGATCCTCCAGGAGCGCGTGCCCGCACTCGTGGACAAGGGTGTCCTGGAGCACGCGCTTCGTGTAGAGCGGATCGGCGTCGTGGCGGCTGAGCGGGGCCATCGCTCCCCACTCGACATTGATTCGCATCTGCCCGTCGCGCCAGGTGCCGAGGGTGTCGACCTCGAACTCGCTGGCGGGGGCGAGATCCACCTCGTCGATGGTGCCCCTGAGCAGGTCCTTGACCTGCAGGGGAAGCCCGTCCATGGCGGTCAGAACGTGCCCGCAACGGGACTCGAAGCTGGGGTCGGAGCTGGCCGCGGCCCGCACCTCTAGCTGGAACTGCTCCTCCGCCCAGCGGTGAGCGCTGAGGCCTCGCTGCTCATACCAGCGGAGCGGGGCGAACTGCCGGGGGAGATAGTAGGGGGCAGGAGTTGGGCGATCTGGCACACCTCATCAGTCCGCCGCCGACCTTGAGTGGGGGCGGCGTCAGGCGGTCAGCTCATGTCGGGCCAGGCGGCCGGCTCTGCCTCGCCGCCCTCGCCCTCTTCGCCTCCGACCTTCTGCTGGAAGCGCGCCGCGACCATCTGCTGGGCCATCGCCTTGGGAATGCCGAACTTGACCAGGGAGCGCACCTCGTCGGCCATCACCTTGTCACGCGCCGTCTCCACGGCGGCAATCAGGTCGTCGAGCGCGATCGTGGCCCGCTTCATCTGCTCATCCTACCCAACCTGCGCCAACTCACCCAGAATCGGACCGCTCTCGTACGCCGCCGGGACCAGATTGGGATTGATGCAGAAACCCTCGTAGTCGATCGGCTCCGTGATCGTCGGGTGCTCGCCGCAGACCGGGCACGCCGGATCCCGCCGCAGGCGGAACTCCCGGAACTCCATGGCCAGCGCATCGACGTGCAGCAACCTTCCGCTCAGGGTTTCGCCGATCCCGAGGATCAACTTGATGGCCTCCGTCGCCTGCACCGTCCCGACCAGGCCCGGCAGCACCCCCAGGACTCCCGCCTCCGCGCACGATGGGGCCTCCTCGGGCGGAGGCGGCGCGGGGTACCGGCAGCGATAGCAGGGCGACTGCCAGGGGATCATGGTGGTCACCTGGCCCTCGAAACGGAAGATCCCGCCGTCCACCATGGGCTTGCCCAGGAACACCGCCACATCGTTGGCCAGGTAGCGGGTGGGAAAGTTGTCGCAGCCGTTGACGATCACGTCGTACTGCGCGAAGATCTCACCCGCGTTGGAACCGTCCAGATGGACATTGTGCTCCACCACCTCGACCTCTGGGTTGAGGGCCCTGAGGGCGATCCCGGCCGACTCCGTCTTCAGCATCCCGATCCGGTCTTCGGTGTGGAAGATCTGCCGCTGCAGATTGCTCCGCTCCACCCGGTCGAAGTCCACCAGACCCACGGTGCCGACCCCGGCGGCCGCCAGGTAGTAGGCGACCGGAGCCCCCAGTCCACCGGCCCCGATCACCAGGACCTTCGCGTCCAGCAGCTTGGCCTGCCCGCCCTCCCCGACCTCGTCCAGCAGGAAGTGTCGGCTGTAGCGCTCTCGCTGCTCGGCGGTGAGCGGACGGGGCGTCCTGAAGGGCAGCCCCTGATCCTTCCAGGCGACGAAGCCCCCCTTCAGAGAGCGCACGTCGGTGTACCCCATCGACCTCATGGTGCTGGCGGCCAGCAGCGAGCGGACCCCGACGGCGCAGTAGATCGTCACCGGCCGGGTCCGGTCCGGCAGCACGGTCTCGACGCGCAGCTCCAGATATCCGCGGGGGATGTGGACGGCGGTCGGGAGCAACCCCTGGGTGACCTCCTCCAGCTCCCGGACGTCGAGCACCGCGTGAGTCGGGTCCTGCTCCAGAGTGCGGGAGAGGTCAGCGCAGTCGACCTCGGGGATCACTCCCCGAGCTTGTTCCAGCAGGTCGCGTGAGCTAAGAGGCATCTGAGCAGGTACTCCACCTTGGCCGCAGCGAGGTCGGAATGGCCTTTGGTAATCCGACCTCGAAAGCAAGAATACAGCGTCGCCTGCAAGTTGGTCAGACCGGCAGCCGCCGCATGGCCCCCGCCATCACGTGAATGTGCAGGTGGGGCACCGATTGGCCGCCCCCGGGGCCCACGCTCACGTAGAACCGGTAGCCCTGGGGATGGCCCAGATCAAGGGCCACCTTGTGGGCCGCCTGGGTCAGCTGCAGCCACAGTCCGGCGTCCGTCGGGAGGATATGGCGCAGGTCGGGAATGTGGCGCTCGGGGATCACCAACGCGTGAGTCTCCGCGACGGGATGGATGTCCATGATGGCCAGGAGCCCATCCTCGCGATGGATCACCTGCGCCGGCAGATCGCCGGACACGATCCGGCAGAAGATGCACTCCTCACTCATTGGTAGTCAGGGGCGCGGTGTCGGCGTAGCCGACCCGTCTCCCCATTCCCCTTTCGATCCGTGCATGCGGTTTTCCCGCCTCCGGCTCACCGATGGTCTTCCTGGCATGGTTACCCTGCCCCCGGATAGCGGATGGTGCCACACAAACGGTACAGCCCTTGGTCCTGAAACCAGTCGTTGGTCCGCACGGCGGCCCGACCGGGCGGGAGATTCCACCCGTGCCGCCTCACCAGGAAGCGACGCAGACGGCGCCACCCATGGTCGTCCCCCTGGCCGAAGCTGGGCTGGGTCGCCCCAGCCACGCCCTGGCGCGTTCCCGCTCGGGCAGCGTTACCAAAGTCGGGGCCCTTCCCACCAGTCGCGCCCATGGGCGCTCTCCTGGCCGGTGGTGCGACCCCGTCGGACTCCCGCTGCGCTCCGTTCGACTTCACCACCGGCTTGTGCGAACGGTCTTTGCCTGACCACGGCGGCACAGACGGGGCTCTCCTGTCCCGGAACCAACCTTGAGCGTGTGCCGCTCCCCACACCCCGGAGGGATCGGGCAGACGTGACCCCTGGAACCGGGTCTGCCGGACTGGGCCTTCGCCGTGACGTGAACGGCTCGGCTCCCTCGTTGCAAATCTGACGAGGCCGCGGGACTCGCGCATCGCTGTGGCCCGCGCTCTTGCTCCCTCCTGGGACGCTCTTGACGCCCCGCCCGGCCCGCCGGGCCCCCCCGACGAACTGGTGCCCGCCACCGGGCGCTCCAGTACCTACCCGGGCGGGACTCCCACCCGCTGGCTGATTCCAGTTTCCAGGACGCGCCACAAACACATCTTAGGCGCAGCTTCCGTACGGCTTCGAGCCCCGGCGGGGTCCCACCCGACTCCTTAGACTCGGAAGTCTCTGGCCGTTCCGCCCGGCTCGGGACCCCTGCGAGATCGCGCCTGATCTCGCCATGAGCAGCCTGAGTGCCCCACCTCCACCTCATGAACGACAGCATCACCGACCCCTCCTACTCTGCCGTGCTGGCCCGGCCCGGCGTGGCCCGCCTGGTTCTCAGCACGATGCTGGGGCGCACCGCCAACCAGATGGGCTCGCTGGTGCTGATCCTGTTCGCCCTGCGCGCCTACCACTCCCCGGCCCTGGCCGGCGCGGTGGTGCTGGTGCAGCTGGCCGCAGTCCCCATGGGATCGCTGGCAGGTGCGATGGTGGACCGCCTCGGCAGTTCGCTCATGATCGCCCTCGACTTCGGAGCCGCGGCGGCGATCACGGCCGTCATCGCCACCCTCGCCCGGGCTCAAATCCTCCCGGCGGGGCTCTTGGTGCTGCTGGTGCTGCTGGGGACCACCACCTGGCCTTTCAGCGGGGCTGGCGTGAAGGCACTGCTCCCGCAGATCGTGCCGGCCCGGCTGTGGGACCGCGCCAACGCCCTCGACAGCGTCACCGCGATCGTCGCTTCGATCGCGGGCCCGGTCCTGGCCGGGACTCTGTTCGGCCTGGTGGGCCCGGAGCCGGCCCTGGTGGCCGTGGCGGTGCTCTACATCCTGGCGGCCTTCTTCGTGCTCGGCCTGCGCGGCACCGCCCAGCACCGGCAGGGCGGGCCCATCTTCGGGCAGGCCCGGTCGGGCCTGGGGTACTTCTTCCACAATCCGCAACTGCGCGGGCTGGCGTTGGCGATCGTCCCCTCCAACCTCAGCTTTGGCGTCCTGGTGGTGGCCGTGCCGGTGCTGCTGCTGCGCACCCTTCATCAACAAGTGGCGCTGGTGGGCTGGATCTGGCCGTGGTGGGAGCCTTCAGTCTGGTGGGCGCGCTGGTGGTGGGCCGGCTGGGAACCCGCGGTCGCGAGCGCTGGATCCTGGCCCTGGCGATGATGGTGCCGGCCCCCGGCCTGATCGCCGCCGCGATCTCACCCAACGTCGCTGTAAGCTTCGCGGCCGCGGCGCTGGTGGGCATCGGGCTCGGCCCTCTCGACGTGGCCCTGTTCTCGCTCCGCCAGCGCTCGGTGGATCCCGCCTGGTACGGTCGCGCCATCGCCGTCTCCATGACCCTCAACTCCTCTGGCGGAGCCCTCGGCGGCGGCCTGGGAGGCCTCGTCTCTCAGACCTCGCCCAGGGGCGCGCTGCTGCTCTCTGGCGTCTCCACTCTGGGGGGAGCCGCGGCCGCCCTGGCGATCCCCAGGGCACGGACCGGAGCCGCGCTCACCGCTCGGGCCAAGGAGCCTCATGGGGAGGGGAGCCGGTGACCTGGGTCGACCTGACCCCGTTGCGCGATCAGCTCCGCTCGGAGCTGCTGGCCCGCTGCCACCGGCGGCGGCAGCCCTACCGCCTGGGGGTGCTGGTCGAGGAGGGCAACGTGCCGGGGGGTTCATTCGCCCGCTCTCTCGAGCGCGAGGCCGCGGCCGCGGGGATCGAAGTCGTGCACCGCATCAGCGGCCCGGATCTGGCCGAGCAGACGCTGTTGCTGCTGGACGAGCTGGTGGTCGATCCCACCATCAACGGCGTGGTGGTGGTGCAGCCGGTCCGCTCCCTCCCCGCCTCGGTGGTGGCCGCTCATCTGCCGGCCAGCAAGGATGTGGAGGCGATCACGCCGGCGGCGCTGGCCGCGGCCGCGGCGGGAGCGCGGCGTGGGACGCCGGTGGCAGAGGCCTGCCTCGCCACCCTGCGCCACCTGGACATCGATCCGTCCACCACCCGGATCCTGGTGGTGGGCCATGGGCCCACGGGAGGACGCCCAATCGTCCAGCTGCTGCTGGCCGCCGGGGCCCAGGTGGCGGTGGTGCAGCGCGACATCGCCCAGGCCGACCCCCTCCCTCCGTACGACGTCCTCATCTCCGCTGTCGGGGTGGCCGGGGTGATCCCGGCAGCGGTGGTCCGTCCCGACAGCGTCGTGCTCGACGTGGGCACCGCCATGGTGGGCGGGCAATTGAGAGGCGACCTGGGCACGGAGGCCGCCGCTCGCGCGGGCCGCTGCACCCCGGTGCCGGGCGGCGTGGGCAGGATCACCTCCGTCTGCGCGCTGCTGTCGCTCACGGAACTGGCCTCTCTGCAGCCGGGCCCGGTCGCATCCTGGTCCCTGCTGGAGTCGGTGGCACGGTTGCTGTCCCCTCGCGATCCTGCCGGCGGAGCCGCCGCGGCCGCCATCACCGGGGCTCTGGCGGCGGCCCTGGACGGCCTCTGTCGCATGCACGACCCGGCCTCGGAGATCGCCGGCTCAGGCCACACGGCGGTGCGGCTGCTGCTCGCCGCCGACCGAGACCGGCTGGCGTTTGGCGACTTCCAGCGAGCCCAGCGCCAGGTGGACCCCGAGCAACAGGCGGCGGCTCGAGAGCGGGCCCTGGCCACCCCCGGCGAGATCGCCGCCCAACTCTCAGAGCTGGAGGAGCGCCTCCGCAGCCTGCACACGACAGCCGCCCTGGACCTGGATCGGAGACTGGCGCTGGAGATCACCGCCGCCGCCCGTGAGGCTGTCCTCAGACTGCAGCAGGAGTTCTCCGCCCAGGACTGAGCTACGGCAGCAGGACGGCGGCGCCGCGGACCTGCTCATGCTTGAGCCGCTGCAGCGCCAGGTTGGCGTCGCTGAGGCGGAAGGTGTCGTGGAGGGTCCGGATCGGGATCTCCATCGCCATCTGCAACAGCTCCCGGCTGTCCTGGCGTGTGAAGTTGGCAACGCTCAGCAGGCGGCGCTCCCAGTAGAGATCCTGGTAGGGGAACTGGGGCATGCGGTCGAGATGGATGGCATTCACCACGCAGACGCCGGCTCGGTCCAGGCCTCGCAGGGCGTCGATGACCACCGACCCCACCGGAGCGAACGTGATCGCCCCCTGGAGCGGGACGGGCGGACGCTCACCGAGCGAGCCGACCCAGGTCGCCCCCTGGTCCCTGGCCCGGGCGCGGGCCTCCTCGCCCCTGGTGACCACGTAGACCTCGCAGCCGACGTGCCGGGCCACCTGGGCCACCAGGAGCGCGGAGGCGCCAAAGCCATAGAGGCCGAGTCGGTCCCCGCGACCGAGGCCGGTGAGTTTGAAGGCGCGGTAGCCGATGATGCCTCCGCACAGCAGCGGGGCCGCGTCCACCGGGTCCAGCGCCGCTGGAACGGGGTAGCAGTAGTCGGCTCTGGCCACCATGCTGCTGGCGTAGCCCCCGTCCCGGTCCCAACCGGTGAAGGTCGCCTGACGGCAGAGGTTCTCCAGTCCCCGCCGGCACATGTCGCAGCTCGAGCAGGTGGAGGCGAGCCAGCCCACCCCGACCGTCTGGCCCAGGCGGGAAGGATCGACCCCCTCTCCCAGTTCGGCAACCCGACCCACCACCTGGTGGCCCGGCGTCACCGGCAAGCCTCGGGCGGCGAGGTCCCCCTCGGCCAGCTGAAGATCGGTGCGACACACCGCGCAGGCCTGGACCGCAATCCTCACCTCGCCTGGTCCCGGGACAGGCTCGGGCAGCGACACCGCCCCCAGTGGCGCCTCCTCCACCGGCGCCGGCCGCAGCAGCCGCATCGCCTCCATCCGCCCATTTTGGTCCACCCGAGAGCCGACTGTTCCGTGGCGATACGCTTGCCTGATGCGTTGGTCGGAACTCTCCGTCCCCTTGGGGCCTCCAGGCGCGGGCGACCTCGTGGCCGAAGGGGTGATCTACGACTCCCGCTCGGCGGGGCCAGGCCAGATCTTCGTGGCGATCCGCGGCGTCCACCGAGATGGCCACGACTTCGTCCGGGCCGCCCTGGCCGGCGGCTCGCCGGCGGCAGTCGTGGAGCACCAGATCGAGGGTGTGCCTGAGGAACGGCTGGTGGTGGTGGCGGACTCCCGGATCGCCCTGGCTCAGCTCGCGGCCGCCATTCACGGCCACCCCTCCCGGGCCCTCCCCGTCATCGGGGTGACCGGCACCGATGGCAAGACGTCCACCACCACCATGCTCCGGTCCGCTCTGTCGCCCGGCCTGGGCCGAGTGGGAAGCCTGACCACCGTCGACTTCCGCATCGGGGACGAGATCGAGCCCAACCTCTCCCGCCAGACGACCCTTGAGGCTCCCGAGATCCAGGACCGCCTGCGCCGCATGGTGGACCGGGGCTGCCGCGCGGTGGCGCTGGAGTCGACCTCCCACGGGCTGGCTCTCCACCGCCTGGACGAGATCGACTTCGCGGGGGCGGTCTTCACCAACATCACCCACGAGCACCTCGACTTCCACAAGACCTGGGAGGCCTATTTCGAAGCCAAGGCCTCGCTGCTCGACCGCACCCGGCGAGGAGGTGGGTTCGCCGTGCTCAACCGGGACGATCCGCTGGCCTTCGGCCGGCTGCGGGAGAGGTCCCCGGCGAGGGTTCTGACCTACAGCGCAGCGGGCAGCGCTGACGCCGACCTGAGGGCCGGCCCCCCTCTGATGGAGGGGACGCGGCTCACCTTCCGGGCGATCACACCAGCGGGGGAGGCCGCGGTCCGCCTGGGCATGGCGGGGCGCTGGAACGTGGCCAACGCGCTGGCGGCGCTGGCGGCCGGCCTGCTCATGGCCCAGCCCCTGGAGCAGCTGGTTCAGGGGCTGGGCAACCTGGCCGCCATTCCCGGCCGCATGGAGACGGTGGATCTGGGCCAACCGTTCTCCGTGATCGTCGACTACGCCCACACCCCGGCGGCTCTGACCCTGATCCTCTATGAGCTGCGCTCGGCGACTCCCGCCCGCCTCTGGGTGGTGTTGGGGAGCGCCGGGGAGCGGGATCGCGCCAAGCGGGCGGAGATGGGGAGGATCGCGGCCCGGCTCGCCGACCAGGTGGTGGTCACCAGCGAGGATCCCCGGGGAGAGGATCCCGAGGCGATCATCGCCGAGATCTGCCGGGGCGCCGAGGAGGTCGGAGCCGAGGAGGGGGAGAACCTGCATCGCCGGTCGGATCGGGCGGAGGCGATCCAGCTCGCCATCCAAAGCGCCCTGCCGGGTGACACGGTCCTGCTGGCCGGCAAGGGGCACGAGCGCAGCATTTTGCTGAGCGCGGGCTCGATTCCCTGGGACGAGACAGCGGTGGCCGAGGCGGCTCTGCGGGCGCGAGGCCGGAGGGCGGCGGATTGAGTGGCTGCGCACGAATCTCCGCCTCGACATGCTGTTGGTCCTGGCCGGCCCGGATACCCAGCCTGCCACGGTCGAGCGGGGGCTGCACCGCTCCGGGGCTGGATGAAGTCGGTCAGCCGGGAGCGGACGTGTTCAAGGCGCTCTCGTTCGGGCCGCGGTGGTGCTGATCCGCCGCCTGTGCCCGTGACCACCAGCGGCCGGCGGGGCGAGCTCGCCCCTGGGCTGCGGAAGACCTCTCAATCATCTGGGGATCTTTGACTTTTTGCTCTTGACGAAGAGTTTTTTGCGGAGTACAGTCGCTGCTGTGAGCCCCAAAGCATGGCACCCGAATTGACCGGCCGGCCCACTGAAGAAGAGGCACTGGTCCCCGGCATGGAGCAGCTGGCCGCTCTGCCGGTGGCGTCGGTGACCGATGTGGTCTATGCCCATCTGCGGCGGTTGATACTACGTCAGTTGGCTCCGGGCTCTCCCCTGCGACTGAACGACCTCGCCTCGGACCTGGGGGTCAGCACCACGCCGGTGCGGGTGGCCGTCGAACGTCTCCGGGCGGAGGGGCTGGTGGTGCACCAGCGGGGCAAGGGGTCCAGTGTCGCTCCCCTGTCCCTCAAGGACCTGCTGGACATCTACGCGGTTCGAGTGGGACTGGAGAGCGTCGCGGCCAGCCGCGGGGCGCCGCAGCTGGACGACGCCGAGATCCAGCGAATGCGAGAGAACATTCACCGCCTGGGCACTCTCAATCACGACGACCTCCGGGACCTGCCCACGTACCTGGACGTCGAGTGGGCCATGCATGAGATCTGCTACGAGGCGGCCGGGCATCGACGGCTGCTCCAGGAGATCCGCTCGTACCGCCGCCAGGCGGAGCGGTACTTCCGCCTGGCCCTGGCCCAGGGCATGAACGCCCGCGACGATTTCCACCACCAGCAGGCCTTCTTCGAAGCCTGCGCGGCCCGCGACGGGGCGGACGCGGAGCGCATGGCCCGGAGCCTGCTGGAGTGGACCGTGGAACGCGTCGCGCCCATGCTGAGGATGAATGACGCCGCGGGTCCTGCCGAACGCCCAGCCCATGCGGCGGCCGCGGGCTGATGGCACCAGTGGTTCCAGAGATCGACCGGCGGGGCCGGCCAACCCCTGAGCGGGACTCATCCGCCACGCCCGGCCCGCAGTGACCGATTCCAGCGCGCTGGCAGACCCAGCCCTCGTTGTTCGCGAACTCCGGGCCCAGCTGGGTGACCGGGTCACGACGTCCGAGGCGACGCTGCAGCAGCACAGCCACGACGAGTCCCCCCACTCTCCGGCCCTGCCCTGGGCGGTGGTCAGTTGCGTTGAGGAGTCCGATGTCCGGACCGCGCTGGAGATCTGCAGGCGCCACCGGGTCCCGGTCGTCCCCTTCGGTGTGGGCAGTGGGCTGGAGGGCGGGGCAATCCCCAGCGCCGACGGCATCTCTCTCGATCTCTCGGCAATGAATCGGATCCTCCGGGTGAGCCCCTCCGACCTCGACGCCACCGTGGAGGCGGGAGTGACGCTGAGTCAGCTCAACTCAACTTTGGGTCCCGATGGGCTCTTCTTCCCGGTGGATCCCGGTTCCAATCCCACCATTGGAGGGATGGTTGCCACCCGTGCCAGCGGCACCAACGCGGTTCGCTATGGGACCATGGCCTCCAACACCCTGGGGCTGACCGTGGTGCTCGCCAGCGGCGAGGTGCTGACCACCGGTGGCCGGGCGCGCAAGTCGGCGGCTGGGTACGATCTCACCCGACTGTTCACCGGCTCTGAGGGCACCCTGGGCGTCATCACCAAGGTCACCCTGCGCGTGTATCCGCTGCCTGAGACGGTCGCGGCCGCCATCTGCAGCATGGCCGATCTGCACCAAGCGGTCACCGCAGTGATCGAGATCATCCAGCTGGGGATCCCGGTGGCCCGGATCGAGCTTCTGGACGAGGTGATGGTGGACGCCGTGAACCGCTACAGCGGTCTCCATCACCCGGTCTGCCCCACCCTCATGCTCGAGTTTCACGGCGGACCCCAAGGCGTCGCCGAACAGGTCCAGGAGGCGGCTCGGGTGGTCGCGAGCCACGGCTCGGAATTGACTTGGAGCAAGTCCCCCGCCGAGCGTCGCCGCCTGTGGGATGCCCGGCACCACGCGCTCTACGCCGCCAAGGCCCTTCGTCCCGGAGCCCAAACCTGGTCGACCGACGTCTGCGTCCCGATATCCCTTCTCGCCGCGTGCATCGAGGAGACCAAGGCCGACATTGAGCGCAGCGGGGTGCTGGCACCCATCGTCGGCCATGTTGGGGACGGGAACTTTCACCTCGCCTTCGTGCTCGAGCCGGGGTGCCCCGACCAGGCCGCCGCCGCCGGCGCGCTCCACCAGCGGCTGGTCGAACGCGCCCTCGCCATGGGCGGCACCTGCACCGGCGAGCACGGCATCGGCCTCGGCAAGCTCCGTTTCCTGGAGGAGGAGCATCCGGCCGGGGTCGACGTGATGCGCCGGATCAAGCTGACCCTGGATCCTCTGGGCATTCTCAACCCGGGCAAGGTGCTGAGGGCAGGCGCTCGGTGACGGCGGCACCGTTGCGGCGCCCGCCCCGGCCGCGGGATCAGATCGCCAGCCTGCCCCGGTATGTCGCGGGCAGCCCGGCCATCCGCCCGGATGGCACCCCGGGCTACAAGCTGAGTTCCAATGAGTGCCCATATCCAGTACTTCCCGGGGTTACGCGAGCAATCGCCGAGGCGGCGGGGGCCGCCAACCGCTACCCGGCTTCGGGCGAGGAGCTCCGGGTCCGGCTGGCCCAACATCACGGCCTCCCGGAGACTGCGGTGGGAGTCTCCGGGGGCTCCCTTGAGCTTCTCCGCGACCTGCTGCTCGGGTTCACTGGCGCGGGAACCTCAGTGGTGTACGGGTGGCGCTCGTATGAGGCCTATCCGATCCTGGTCCAGACCGCTGGGGCAGAGCCGATCGCGGTGCCCCTTCGCGATCAGCGCGTCGACCTTGAGCGGCTGGCCGCGGCGGCGAGGCCCGACACCCGGGCCGTGCTGCTCGCGGACCCCAACAACCCCACCGGGACGGCGGTCGACATGGACACCCTGGAGCAGTTCGCCCGGGACCTGTCTCCCGAGTGCCTTCTGATCTTGGATCAGGCGTACTGCGAGTTCGCCGACAGCGAGCGGGCCGCCCGGGGACTCGGGCTGGCGCGGCGGCTGCCCAACGTGGTGGTGCTGAGGACGTTCTCCAAGGCCCACGCGCTGGCCGGCATGCGGATTGGCTGGTGCGCCGCCGACCCCGAGATCCTGGCGTCCCTGGAGGCGGTGGCGCTGCCGTTCACGCTCACCGCCTCCGCGCAGGCGGCGGCCCTGGCCGCGCTGGACCAGGAGGCGGTGCTCTTCGCGCAGGTGCAAACTACGGTCGCCCAGCGGGGCAGGGTGCGCCAGGAGCTGCTGGCCATGAACTTTGAGGTGCCCCCCTCGGCCGCCAACTTCCTCTGGCTGCCACTTGGGGCGGGGTCGGCTGGTTTCGCCCAGTGGTGCTCGAGAGCCGGGATCAGCGTGCGCTGCTTCAGCGGGGACGGCGTCCGGGTGACCGTCGGGACTCCCTTTGAGAACGATGTCTTCCTGGCCGCCGCGAGGGGCTATCGCCCGAATCTGGACAGCTTGTGACCCGACAACCCTGAGGCGGTACCCCCGGTGGGGAGCTGGTCACGCTCCCGTCCTTTGGAGAGCTTCCGCCGCCATCATCGCTCCCAGCGCTCGCAGGGCGACGCCCTGCCCCCATGGCGACGGCTCCACCTCGAAGCGCTCGTAGCTGAGGGGGTTCCAATCGGGCAGCACGTCGGCGCTCACTCCCCGGTATGTCCCGTCCGCCGCGATCGAGCTCAGCAAGGCGTCCTGCGCGGCGGCAACCAGCCGGGAATCCGTGGGCCAGGTGGTCTCAGGGTGGAGCTGGGCCGCCACGAAGAACGCGGCGACCGAGCTCTCGGGCGGCAAGTCGTCCCGGCCCAGCACTGAGCCCCAGTGGCCACTCTCCTGCTGCCAGGCACCCATGGTGGTGAGCATCTCCATGGCCAGCTCACGGAGCCGGTCGGCGTTCACTCGGCCGCGAGCAAAGCCGAGCGTATCGAGAGCTCCCAGCAGCGCCCAGCCGACTCCCCGGCTCCACGGCACCGCGTTGTTGCGGCCGCGGCCCACGTCGTACCAGTGCGCCCAGCCGCCGGGGCACCGAAGTGTGTCCAGCATCTCCACGGCAACTGTCACCGCCCTCGTGAGAAGGCGCTGGTCAGCGCGGCCGACCCCTATTGCCGCCAGTGCCGGAGGCAGATGGTAGACGGCGTCGATGCAGAGGCCGAAGCGATAGGGGGACAGGTGCGGCTCCAGCGCCGGGACCGATCCGTAGAGGCTCGGGAGGTGGTCAAGCGCCCTCAAGAAGCGCTCCGTCGCAGCCCCCGGCAACTCCCCGTCAGCCACCAAACGGGCGATGGCCGCGCCGGGCGCCAGAGCGTCGTGGTACCCCGTCGGCACCGATCTCAACCAGCGGCGCAGCTGCTCCAGCACATGGCCACGGATCGATCCGGGATCCACGTGGGAGACCGCCAGGAGTCCGTCGACTGCGATCGCGTCCCCCCAGTACCAGTGGCCGAGCGGCCAGGCCCGAGTGCGCAGGGCCAGCAGCTCGCTCAGTTTGGCAAGGTCTCTGGCCACCTCTCCATGGTAGGTGCCACGGTGATCGCCGAGCCGCAACGGCACGAGCCGTAGCGGACGCGGACGCACTGGGACGTGCCCAGCCCCGAGTGCGCCACCAGCCTCTGCTCGCCCCCGTGTCCCCGAATATGCGAGGCCCCGCCGGACAACTGCGCTCCGACCCGGATTGATCATGGAAGACATTTGACTTTTGGCCCTTGACGTTAGGTTTTAGACCAGCTACAGTTCGCGTCATGCTGGCGGGGAAGCCGGCCATTCAACCCCCGATGTCAGGCTCGACAGCGGAGGGACATGGCAGCATCTGGGATGGAGCGCAGCGGGACCCCGGGTCGGGAAGAATGGGTCAACCGAGCCAGCGAGAGGCGGACAGCGGAACCATCAGAAACCAACATGAGGGGAGACCGTAGGTAATGAGCAGCACCCCAAGAGCCGGTGGCATCAGCCTGGAGCAGAGGTCGATCGACTACATTCCTGACGAGGAACGTCACGGCCACCCCAATACTCTGCTCACCCTGTGGTTCGCCAGCAATGTCCAGATCACAGCGGTGGCGGTCGGCGCCCTGGCGGTGGTCCTCGGCCTCAACCTCCCCTGGGCAATCATCACCATCCTCGTCGGCAATCTGCTGGGCGGTCTGTTCATGGCATATCACTCCATCCAGGGTCCCAAGCTGGGAGTCCCGCAGATGATCCAGAGCCGGGCCCAGTTCGGGATGTTCGGAGCGACCCTGCCGGTGGTGGTGGTGCTGCTGATGTACGTCGGCTTCTTCGTCAGCAGCGGCGTCCTCGGCGGGCAGGCCATCGCCGGACTTCTGCACGTCTCCACGCCCGTGGGCATCGTGATCGCCGACGGCGTGGTGCTGCTGATCACCTGGGTGGGCTATGACCTCTTCCATGCCTACGACCGGGTGGTTTCAGTGCTCTCCCTGGTTGTGTTCCTGGCCCTCTTTGTGAAGCTGGCAGGGATGCTCCCAGCCCACGCACCCAAGTCCAGCGTGACCCCGGGCACCGTGCTCTTGGTGATCTCAATCTTCGCCGCCTGGCAGATAACCTGGGCCCCCTACGTCTCCGACTACTCCCGCTACCTGCCCCGGGCGACCAGCTCGGCAAGAACCTTCTGGTTCACGTACCTGGGCTCGGCGGTGGGAGCGTGCTTTGTGATGATCGTGGGAGCCCTGGCTGCCTTGGTCGCCGAGAGCCAGATCTCCAGCAACGCCCCTGCCTACCTGGCCGGCCTCTTCCCGCAGGTGAGCTGGCTCTTCCTGGTGGTGATAGTGCTGGGAGTGTTCGCGGCCAACCTGGAGAACCTCTACGGAGCGTTCCTGACCGCGTTCACGAGCCTCTCGCCTTCGGGCACACTGGCAGCTGGGGTGCGCAGCCGGATCGTGGCGACCACGCTGGTGGCGATCATAGGCACCATCATCGCGATCGCGGCCAGCGCCAACTTCCTCACCAACCTCACCAACTTCGTGGTCTTCCTGCTCTACTTCCTCATCCCCTGGACAGCTATCAACCTGACCGACTACTACCTGGCCCGCCACGGTCACTACGACATCGAGGCCATCTTCAAGGTCGACGGCATCTACGGCCGCTTCAACTGGACTGCGATCGGAATCTACGTGCTCACGATCCTGGTCGAGCTCCCGTTCGTGGACTCGTCCTTGTATGAGGGCCCGATCGCAAAGGCGCTGGGGGGAGGGGACATCGCCTGGATCGTCGGCTTCTTCCTGGCCGGGATCCTCTACTACGCCTCGACGCGCATGACCGGTTCCCGCCCGGCGGCGGAAGCCCAGCCGGCGACCGGAAGCGAGCCCTGATCGGGAGTCGGGCTGGGGAAGCCCGAATTCATGGACCCCTGAGCCTGGGCGCAGCGCCGGTCGGCTGGGGCGGCGGGCCCGATCGGTTCCCTTGCGCCTTCGGGTGCGGGGCCCCGGGCAGCACCGCGGCCCTGCGAGCGCAGGTGGGGGTTGACGTCACCCCCAGCGGAGTCCCGATGGAGACCTCCTCAGAGGCCACCGAGACCACGTGCTGGGGGCGCCTCAGCCCGTCCCCAGCGGGGGTCGATCTCTCATGACTCCACATGAGTTGCGCAGCCTGTTGCGACTGCGCAGGCCGGCCGTCACCGGCCGGGACCGGGTTCTGAGCAGAACCCTGTCCGTGTCCGACCTGCGGGAAGCGGCTCGGCGCCGGCTTCCCCGGGCGATATTTGACTACCTCGAGGGGGGCGCGGATCAGGAAGTCACAATCCACGACAATGTGGAGCGCTTCTCCGGGTACCGCTGGTTCCCGCAAGCGCTTCGCGGGACCGCCGGCCCGGGACTGGGGTGCTCGGTGTTCGGGGAAGACCTTCCCCTGCCAATCGGGCTCGCACCGACTGGATACACGCGCCTTTTTCACGCTCACGGCGAGCTGGCCGTGGCCCGGGCGGCAGCTCGCCACGGGGTTCCCTACACGGGCGCCACGCTGGCGACAACCTCGCTCGAAGAAGTCGCGGCCGCCAGCCAGGCACCCCTGTGGTTCCAGCTGTACCAAATGCGGGATTGGGACCTGACCCGGGCGCTGGTGCAGAGAGTCGAGAATGCCGGCTACCGGGTATTGCAAGTGACGGTGGACACCGCGGTCGCCGGCCGCAGAGTCAGGGATCTGCGCAACGGTCTCACGATTCCCCCGACTCTGACGGCACGGACGCTGCTTGGGATCGCTGGGCACGTGCCGTACTGGCTGAGCCTTGTCCGCGGCCGCTCGATCGGCTTCGCGAACTTCGCATCGGACAGCTGGCCCTCCGCCGGGAACATCGCCAGTATCACCGAGAGATTCGAGCCGGCGATCTCCTGGGATCACGTGGCGAGACTGCGTGAGACTTGGAAAGGGGCCATGGTCCTGAAAGGACCTCTCGGAGCGGAGGACGTGGTCCGAGCGGTGGAACTGGGTTGTGATGGGGTGTACCTCTCGAACCACGGCGGCAGGCAACTGGATCGAGTGGCTCATCCATTGGATCTGCTGGTGGCGGCGAGGCGTGCGGTAGGTGGGAAGACGACCATACTCTTGGACTCCGGCATCCGCTGTGGGGCAGACGTGGCGATCGCGCTGGCCTGCGGGGCCGACTTTTGTCTGGTCGGGAGGCCATACCTGTACGGCCTTGCCGCTGCCGGGCAGGCCGGAGTCGAGTTCGTGATCGGGATGATCGCAGAGGAGCTCGGGCGAACGCTGCAACTGCTGGGCTTGGCCGGGGTGGCGGATCTCAAGGCGGCGGGAGAGGGCCTCGTGCGGTACGGCGGCTCCCCTGCCTCGCGCCCAGTGTCCAGGGGCGACTTCGAGGTCCCGCAGTGAGCTCGGCGGAACGCGTTGTGCTGGGGCCGGGCGGCCTCACCGGCGCCGAGGTGGTTCGCGTGGCCCGCGCGGGCGCCGAGGTGGAGATAGCCCCCCTGGCCATGGCGGCCATGGCCAGGGCCAGGGCCCTGGTCGAAGCTGCGGGGCAGCTTCCCGAGCCCGTCTATGGGGTCTCGACCGGCTTCGGCCTCCTGGCCACCACCCGCATTCCTCCTGAGCGGCGGTCGGACCTTCAGCACGCTCTCATCCGCTCCCACGCCGCCGGCATGGGCCGGCCGGTTGAGAAGGAGGTGGTGAGGGCCATGACCGTGCTGCGCGCCCGCAGCCTCTGCCTGGGTTTCTCGGGGAGCCGGCCCGAGGTGGCGGTGGCCCTGGTCGACCTCCTGAACGCCGGCATCACCCCGGTGGTGCCCGAACACGGCTCCCTAGGCGCCAGCGGCGACCTGGCTCCCCTGGCGCACATGTCCTTGGTGCTGCTGGGCGAGGGCAGGGCCGAGACGCCAGACGGCAGAGTGGTGGACGGCGCCCAGGCGTTGGCGGAAGCCGGCCTTCAGCCACTTCGCCTGGAGGTCAAGGACGGCCTCAGCCTGATCAACGGGACCGACGGGATGCTGGGGATGCTGCTCCTGGCACTCGCCGACCTGGCCATCCTGCTCCCCACCGCCGACGTGGCCGCCGCCCTCTCCGTCGAGGGCCTGCTCGGCACCGACCGGCCCTTCGCCCCGGAGCTGCACGCCATCCGGCCCCATCCCGGCCAGGCCCAGAGCGCCGCCAACCTCAGGCTGCTGCTCCGGGGCTCCGGAATCCTCGCCTCCCACCGCGTCTCGCCCCACGCCGTCCAGGACCCCTACTCCATCCGCTGCGCGCCCCAGGTGACGGGAGCCGCCCGCGACACGGTCGACTTCGCCCGCCAGGTCGCGGACCGGGAGCTGCGCTCGGCCGTGGACAACCCGGTGGTGCTGCCGGACGGCAGAGTGGAGTCGACCGGCAACTTTCACGGCGAGCCGGTGGCCTTCGCCCTCGACTTCCTGGCCATCGCGGCGGCTGAGGTCGGTTCCATCGCGGAGCGCCGCGTCGACCGGCTCCTGGACCCCGCCCGGTCGTCGGGACTGCCGCCGTTCCTCGCCCACGAGGCCGGTGTCAACTCAGGGCTGATGATCGCCCAGTACACCGCCGCCGCGATCGTGGCCGAGAACCGCCGGCTCGCCTCCCCCGCCAGTGTGGACTCGATTCCCACCTCGGGGATGCAGGAGGACCACGTCTCCATGGGCTGGGGCGCGGCCCGCAAGCTGCGCCTGGTGGTGACCAACCTCTCCCGGGTGCTGGCGGTGGAGCTGCTGGCGGCATCCCGCGCCCTGGAGCTGCGACTTCCGCTCGTCCCCTCTCCAGCGGGTGCCCGGGTCGGAGAGTTGGTGCGCCAGCTGGGGGGTGGGGTGGGGGCCGACCGCTTCGTCTCGCCCGAACTGGAGGCGGTGGCGGCGGCGGTGAGATCCGGCGAGATCCTGCGGCGGGCGGAGTCGGCGGTGGGAGCGCTGCCGTGAGCGGACCGCGGCCGGTGAGAGCCCCCCGCGGACCAGAGCTCAGCTGCCAGGGCTGGCCCCAGGAGGCCGCCCTGCGAATGCTGATGAACAACCTCGACCCCGAGGTCGCCGAGAATCCCGACCAGCTCATCGTGTACGGAGGCTCGGGCCGGGCGGCGCGGTCCTGGGACGCCTTCGACGCCATCGTCAGGACCCTGCGCGGGCTCAAGGGCGACGAGACCATGCTGGTGCAGTCCGGGAAACCGGTCGGCGTCTTCAGCACCCACGAGTGGGCCCCTCGGGTGCTCATCGCCAACGCCAACCTGGTGCCCGACTGGGCGACCCCGGAGGAGTTCCGCCGGCTGGAGGCGGAGGGGCTGACCATGTACGGGCAGATGACGGCCGGCTCCTGGATCTACATCGGCACCCAGGGGATCTTGCAGGGCACCTACGAGACCTTTGCCGCCGTCGCCAGGAAGCGCTTCGGCGGCTCCCTCGCCGGCACCGTGACGCTCACCGCCGGGCTGGGGGGCATGGGCGGCGCGCAGCCGCTGGCCGTCACCATGAACGGCGGGGTCGCCCTCTGTGTGGAGATCGACCCGGAGCGGATCCAGCGCCGGCTCGACCACCGCTACCTGGACCGCTGGGCGCCCGACCTCGACACTGCCCTGACCATGGCCGAGGAGGCGAGGCAGCGGCGCCAGGCCCTCTCGATAGGGATCCTCGGCAACGCCAGCCAGATCGTGCCTGAGATTGTCAGTCGAGGCTTCCAGGTGGACGTGGCGACCGATCAGACCGCCGCCCACGACCCCCTGATGTACCTGCCGGCGGGGTTGACCCTCCCGGAGGCGGCCGACCTCCGGCTGGAGGATCCCGACGACTACATCCGCCGCAGCCGCCAGGCCATGGCCCGCCATGTCGGGGCCCTGGTGGAGCTGATGGACCGGGGCGCCGAGGTGTTCGACTACGGCAACAGCCTGCGGGCGGAGGCCAAGCTGGGCGGCTTCGAACGGGCCTTCGACTATCCCGGCTTCGTGCCCGCCTACATCCGACCCCTCTTCTGCGAGGGCATAGGGCCCTTCCGGTGGGCCGCTCTGAGCGGCGATCCCGCCGACGTCTTGGCCACCGACCGGGCGGTGCTCGAGGAGTTCCCCGAGAACGAGTCGCTCGCTCGCTGGATCCGGATGGCCGGGGAGAGGGTCGCCTTCCAGGGGCTGCCGGCCCGGATCTGCTGGCTCGGCTTCCGAGAGCGGGACCGCCTGGGCCTGCGCTTCAACCGGATGGTGGCCAGCGGGGAGCTGAAGGCTCCGATCGTGATCGGACGCGACCATCTCGACTCGGGCTCGGTGGCCTCGCCGTACCGCGAGACCGAGTCGATGCGGGATGGGAGCGACGCGATCGCCGACTGGCCGCTGCTCAACGCCCTGCTCAACTGCGCCAGCGGGGCCACCTGGGTCTCCATCCACCATGGAGGGGGAGTCGGCATCGGCCGTTCCATCCATGCCGGGCTGGTGGCGGTGGCGGACGGCACCGAGCTGGCGGGGCGGAAGCTGGCCCGCTGTCTCACCAACGATCCCGGCACCGGGGTGATGCGCCATGCGGACGCGGGCTACGAGATCGCCCTCGACACCGCCCGCGAGCGGGATCTGCGGATTCCCATGTCCGAGGCGTAGTGGCCAGCTTCCTGCTGGAGCTGGCCTGGACCGGCACCCGCCTGGAACGCCGGCTGCTCCTGGAGGAGGCCGCGGGCAGGATCCAGAGGCTGGAAGCGCTGGGCTCGCAGGCGGCCCCAAGAGAGGCGATCGTGATCTCGGGGCTCACCATCCCCGGCCTCTGCAACGGGCACTCCCACGCCTTTCACAGGGCGCTGCGCGGCCGGACCGAGGAGCCCCAGCTGCCGGCTGGCACCTTCTGGAGCTGGCGGGACCAGATGTACCGACTGGCGGGCCGGTTGGACCCGGCCCGCTACCACCGGCTCGCCCGTGCGGTCTACGGGGAGATGGCGCTGGCCGGGATCACCGCCGTCGGCGAGTTCCACTACCTGCACCACCAGCGCGACGGAGCGCCCTATCCTCGCCCGGAGATGGAGGAGGCCCTGGTGGCGGCCGCTTCCGAGGCCGGCATCCGGCTCACCCTGCTCGACAGCTGCTATCTCCGCCCCGGCTTCGATGGCGGCCCACTGGAGGACGCCGCGGTCCGCTTCTCCGACTCGGATCCGCCCACCTGGGCACGCCGCGTGAGCAGCTTCCTGGAGCCACCGGGGGTGAGGCTCGGAGCCGCCATCCACAGCGTGCGGGCGCTCGACCGGGAGGCGATCGCCACGGTCGTAGGCTGGGCCCGGGAACGCGACGCTCCCCTGCACCTCCATCTCTCGGAGCAGGTGGCCGAGAACCAGGACTGCCTCGCGGCCACGGGGATGACCCCGACCGAGCTGGTGGACAGCCTGGGAGTGCTCGGGCCCATGACCACCGCCGTCCACGCGATCCATCTCAGCCCGGAGGACATCCACCGCCTGGGCGCCAGCGGGACCGCGATCTGTGTGTGCCCCACCACCGAACGCGAACTCGGTGACGGGGTGTGTCCCGCGGCGGGGCTGGCGGCGGCGGGCAGTCCGCTCTGCCTGGGCAGTGACAGCAATGCGGTCGTGGACCTCTTCGAGGAGGCCCGGGCGGTCGAGCTGGACCAGCGCATGGTCACCCAGCGCCGCGGAATCCACGCTGCCGACGCGCTCTTGCGGGCGGCCACCCGCGGAGGGTCGGCGGCCCTGGGCTGGGATGCCGGCGAGCTGGCGGTGGGCCGGCTGGCCGACTTCGTGAGCCTCGACACGCAGACTCCCCGGCTGGCTGGGCCCGCTCAGCAGGACCTCGTCTCCCGAGTGGTGTACGCGGCCTCCCCCAGTGACGTGCGCCACGTGGTGGTGGGGGGCAGGGCGGTCGTGAGCGATGGCCGCCACCTCCGCCTGGGCTCGGTCGGCGCCCTGCTGGCCCACGAATTGGAGAGTCTGGAGGGGATGCCGTGAGAGCCCTGCGCAACGTCGGCCGGCTCATCAGCCCCGGCTCCGAGCCGCGCGAGCGGGTGGATGTCCTGCTGGACGAGGAGGTGGTGGCGGCGGTGGTCCCGGCGGGCCGCGGCGGGGCGGTTGACGAGGAATTCGACTGCCAGGGCGGGCTGCTCACCCCCGGCCTCATCGACGCCCACACCCACCCCGTCTACGCCCGGCCCCGGCTGGAGGAGATCGCGCTGCGCTCGACGGGAATCTCGTACTCCGAGATCGCCGCGGCCGGAGGCGGGATCAACGCCACCGTGCGCGCTACCCGGGCGACCCCCCTCGCCGACCTCGAAGCGGACGCTGGAGCCCGCCTTCGCCGGTGGCTCGAGCAGGGGACGACCACGGTGGAGGCCAAGACCGGCTACTGGCTGGCGCGGGAGGGGGAGCTGGGAGCGGTCGGCCTGCTCGCACGCCTGGCCGAGGATCTTTCCCTGCCCCGCCTGGTGGTGACCTACCTGGCCGCCCACGAAGTGCCCCCAGAGCATCGGGGGGAACGCGCCGACTACGTCGCGGCGGTGGCCAAGTGGTGCCCGGCGGCCCGGGCTGCGGGGGCCTCGTTCTGCGATGTCTTCTGCGATGAGGGCGCGTTCACGGTGGCTGAGTCGGAGCGGATTCTGAGAGCCGGGGCCGCGGCTGGGATGCGGCTGCGCCTGCACGCCGACGAGCTGAAGCTGACCGGAGGCGCCCTCCTGGCCGCCCGTCTGGGCGCTGTTTCCGCCGACCACCTTCTGCAGATCGGGGAACGGGAGATCCAGGCGCTGAAGGAGTCGGGCACGGTGGCCACCCTGTGCCCGGTGACCGCCCTCAACATGGGCCGGATGCCCCCCGCTCGAGGACTCCTGCAAGCCGGGGTGAGGCTCGCCCTGGGCAGCGACCACAACCCTGGTACGTCGGGCACCACCAGCATGAGCCTGGTGGTCTACCTGGCGGTCACCGAGTTCGGTCTGAGTGTGGAGGAGGCGCTCACCGCCGCCACCACCGGTGGGGCGCACTCGCTGGGGATCGGGAATCGGGGCACGGTCGAGCCCGGTCGGCTGGCCGACCTCGTCCTGTGGGAGGCCGACCACGAGGGCGCCTTCGCCTGGGAGCCGGGCCTGCGGGCGAGCAGAGTCTGGCGCGGAGGCTCGCTGCTAACGCGGCCTTTCGCGACTGAGGTATCACCCCCAGCTTGACGGGGCTGGGGCAGGGGTGCTGGGCTCGCCTCTCATCTCAAAGAGAGGAGTCTGGGCGGCAATGGTTTGGAGCTGACCCGGGGGTGGAATGGGGCTATCTCGCTGACTGCTGAGCATTTTGGCTAGCTACGTAGTGGCAAGCCAATGCGCGTGGCGCTAGTCGTGCTCGCGGGTCTCGGCACTGGGGCGAAGACGAATGCCATGTCAGACCACAGATTCTGGGCATGGCCAGCTTGCGCCTGAGCTCGAAGCATGCTTTACTGTAGGCATCGACCAATCAGCGAGAGGACCCCAGGAGGCGCCACGGCCGGGCGGTGAGTTCTTCCTCCACCCCGCCAATCCCACTCAGCGCCGGTACGAGGCTCTCCGGGGCTACCTCGCGGAGGGCAGGCCGGTCTCCGAGGTGGCTGCCCGGTTCGGCTACACCGCAGCCTCGTTGCTCTCGGCGGTGCGCGACTTCCGGGCTGGGGCGACCGACTTCTTCCTCTCCGGCAGGCCTGGCCCCAAGACCGCGCCCGGCAAGGAGGCGGCCCGGGCCCGGATCCTGGAGCTTCGCTCTGCGGGTCACTCCATCGACGAGATCGCTGCCGCCCTGGCAGTCGAGGGCATCCCCCTCAACCGCACCGGGATCGCCGAGGTGATCTCGGCCGAAGGGCTGCCCCGGCTGTGGCGCCGGCCGGACGCTGTCCGGGGGGGAGTGCGCCGGGAGATCCAGCCCCGCGCTGAGGTCATCGACTTCAGCCAACTTCCAGCCCGGGCGGAGACCAAGCTGGCCGGTCTGCTGCTGGCGATCCCCGACCTGCTCGCCCTGGACCTGCCCCAGCTGGTCCTGGCCGCAGGCTACCCATCCACTCCCCAGATCCCCGCCATCTCCTACCTGCTCTCCCTGCTTGCGCTCAAGCTCACCGCGACCAGGCGGGTGTCCCACGTCTACGACATCGCCGCCGATCCCGGCGCGGCGCTGTTCTCAGGGCTGGTCGCCTTGCCCAAGGCCACTGCCCTGACCACCTACTCCTACCGCCTGGAGCATCGCCGCCAGGTGGCGCTGCTGCAGGCGCTGGACCGGGCCAGCCTCGCCCAGGGACTGGCCAGCGGGGAGGCTCTCAACCTCGACTTCCACGCGGTCATGCACTGGGGGGAAGACGTCGCTCTGGAGAAGCACTATGTGCCCCGCCGCTCCCAGCGCACCCGCAGTGTGCTCACCTTCTTCGCCGAGGACGCCGCCAGCCACAGCCTCCTGTACGCCAATGCCGACCTGGCCAAGGCCACCCAGGCGAACGAGGTCATGGCCTTCGCCGACCACTGGAGGAGCGTCACCGGCCACGATCCCGGCCTGCTCATCTTCGACTCCAAGGTCACCACCCAGGCCCACCTTGCAGAACTCGATGACCGGGGCATCCAGTTCCTCACCTTGCGCGCTCGCTCCCCCAAGCTCACCGCTCAACTGCACGCTCTCCCCGCCGCAGCCTGGACCCCGCTCACCATCGCTCGCGCGGGAGGGAAGACCCGCCGCGTGCGGGTCCACGAGGATCCTGCGGCCCGCCTCTCCCGCTACCCGGGCACCCTCCGGCAACTGGCCGTCGCCGGCCTCGGCCACGAGGAGCCCACCATCCTCATCACCAACGACGGCAGCCGCCCCACCAAGGGAGTGATCGAGGCCTATGCCCGCCGGATGAACATCGAGCAACGCCTGGCGGAGGCCATCCGCAGCTTCCATCTCGACGCCCTCGCAGGAGCCGTGCCCCTCAACGTCGACCTCGACGTCGTGCTCTCGGTCCTCGCCCACACCGTCTGCTCAGCCCTCCGCCGTCGCCTCCCCGGCTACGCCACCGCGACCCCCGACACCCTCCAGCGCCGCTTCCTCTCCACCGGAGGGCTCATCCTCAACCACGGCTCCGAGGTCGTCGTCAGACTGGACCGGCGCACCTACTCTCCGGTGCTCCGTCAGGCCGACCCTCCCTCGGTCGTGGTCCCCTGGTGGGGCGGTCGCCGTCTCCGCTTCGAGTTCGCCTGACCCCCACTCACTG
>JAKAWF010000278.1 GCA_021817025.1 bacterium | reverse complement strand
CAAGGGCACATCGCGTAATGTCGCGGGGACCCTGCTGATCTCGGAAATGGTGCCCCCGGAAGGACTCGAACCTCCGACACGCGGTTTAGGAAACCGCTGGCGCCACGATCACTTGTGCGGAGTTGCGAAGTGGGGCTACCCCAACTGCTACCCCAACCGGTCACTGGAACGTCAGCCTGGACGCTGCTGCAGGAGGAGGCCCAGGCGGTCGGCCGCCTGGCGCTTGAGCGAGGGCATGAGTCCGGCGTAGGTGGAGGCCGTCAGGGCCACGGACGTGTGGCCCAGGAGGCCGGAGACAGTCGCCAGGTCGGAGCCGGAGCCGAGCATGAGTCCGGCGTAGGCGTGGCGCAGGTGGTGGAATCGGACCACTGGCAGCCCAGCCGCCTGCAGGGAATTCTCGAACCGGTGGGTGAGGCTGGGGCCGTTCAGAGGCTGGCCCCGGTCCGTGGTGAAGCAAAGGCCCCGGATCGGCTCGCGCCACCTGCCCCCGGCGGCGAGCCTAGCCTCAACCTGCCAGTGGCGCTGCTCCTCCAAGGCGGTCAGGGCGGCCTCGGTTAGCGGGACGGTGCGCCTGCTACTGGCCGACTTGACCTCCACCAGCCGGTACTCGCCCCCGAACCGCTGGAGCGCCTGGGTGACGTGAACCTCACGCCCGAGCAGGTCTACGTCGGGCCAGCGCAACCCGAGCAGCTCGCCCTGGCGCAGGCCGGTGTTGAGGGCGACGGAGACTAGGCGCCTCAGCCCATCATTGGGCATGGCGTCGATGACCGCCCGAACCTCGGAGGGCGTGAGCACCTTGGGCGGCTCATGTGCCACCCTGGGAGCCTTCGCCAGAGCAGCCACGTTCCGGGCGAGCAAGCCCTCGCGCACGGCATCGGAAAGGGAAGCGCGCAAGACCGCCCGGACGTGGCCAACGGTGCGGTGGGACAGCCCCCCCTCCATCAGCCGGTGAAGGCCCTGCTCAACCGCGGCCGGGGTGAGCTGCGCCAGCCGGGTCCGACCCCAGGTGGGGACGATCTGTAGGTCTACGATCTGGCGGTAGCGGGTGGCCGTGGAGGGCCGCAAGCGCCCCGCCACCTGTTCCACCCATGCGGAGGACCAGCCCTCCACTGTGAGTCGGGCCGGTGGTGTGGGCAGTCCGGCGCTGGCCCCGGTCTGAAGCTGGCGCATCTTCGCCAACACGTCCGCCCGCGTCCGGCCGTAGACGGACTTGCGCTTGCCCCCTGGGAGGCTGACCCGGCCCTCCCACACTCCGCCAGCCCTCCGGCGGCTCGAACCCTCACCGGGACCCCTGCGCCTCTTCCTGGCCCCGCCATCGCCCACAGGGCGGCTCGAACCCTCGCCGCTACCCCGGCGAGTCATCCCGGCCCCGCCATCGCCCAGATGACG
The DNA here is from genome assembly GCA_021817025.1 of bacterium. The sequence goes on along the minus strand of JAKAWF010000278.1, from coordinate 3,681 downwards.
GCCACCACCAGCGCCCAGGCCAGCGCTCCGATCACCAGGAGCACCGGGGCCGAGCACCCAACGCACCCACAACCGGGCGTACGGACGTAGACCTTTGGCCCGTATCTCCGCCGCGTCATGCCTTGCCCTCCGCTACTGCCGGGTGGCCCTCACTGACGGCCACAGTCCGGCCCTGGCGCTTCCGGCGCGAGGTGGCGCGAGGAGCACCTGCGCGCATGAGCCTGTGCCGGTGGGCGTCCCCGCACTCCCGCGTGCAATATCGCTGCTGACCTACTTGGGCGGGAAACCATGCCCCGCAGCCAGGACATTTGCGCGATTGGCCCTTGCGGCGGAATAGCCGTCGCGCAAGCCCGAGGTAGACCGCGCCGAGGAGCGAATGGGGCGCTACGCGAAGGCCGAGGGTCAGAGTCAACACCCCGTGAGTCTCACTGCGGAGCGCATCTTGCAGGGCATATGCCACCCCAGCGCGGGCAAGTGCCGCCAGCTCGCTCGACGGAGCCCTAGACAAGTCCATGCCGAACCGTGGGCCACGGTCAACTGGGAACGGCACGAGCAGCGACCTGGTGCCATAGTGAAAGAGTAGGCCAGGATCACCCGGGCTGACGGTGGTACCCGCGTACTCCCACGTCACGCCGTCGGTGAGCCGCGAAGGCTCTGGCGGCTGCCCATCCGGCCCGAGCCAATGCGGGCCGCGATGCCCGGGCGGCCCGAACCCGAAGTGCTCCAGCACCCTGCGCCGGTGCATCTCCCCTGCTGTCTTCGCATCGGAGAGTGAATCCGCCGCGTCGATGAGGCCCAGCAGCTCCGCAGCTATGTGCGAGTGAATCCGCCACGTCGTCACGCTCTCCCCCACCACCGGCCCGGACTCCCGGGCGGCCACCGGCACTAGCGCCACCCGTGCGCCTAGCCACCCGTAGGTGGAGGCGAACCCGCGGACAATCTCGGGCTCGGCCTCGCGCAAGTCGGCGAACTTGCCCACCCAGGCACCATCCTCGCGGGGCCACGGCCGCGGTTCCGGTTCGCCGAGCGCCACCAGCCACGATTCCTCCGCGCCGCTGCCACCGGGCCGAGCGTACTCCCCAGGTTGGGCCAGCCGGAAGCCACACAACGGCCGCAGTAGCCTGCCCGTGGTCTCCCCGTCATCCCAAAGCGTCACGGTTTCAGTCACGCTTTCATTGTAAACCACCCACCACCAGCCCAAGACAATGTTGCCCGATGCGGCCGGTGGCGGCCGTGGTTGGAGGTGAGAGTTGGAGCGTCTCGTATCGATCAGCGAGGCCGCCATGGCGCTCGGGTTGGGGAAGACCTCAACGTGGGCTGAAGCCATATCCGGGCGGTTGCCGACCGTTCGGGTTGGACCGGGTGGGCGGAGGCGGATGGTCAGGCCCGCGGACCTCGATCGCTACATCCAGGCACGGCTAGAGGGCGGCCCGGCGCCGGCTCCGGCTCCGGCGCGGCGCAGTCGGCGGGCGCGCCGGTGACCCTTACCGGGCCGGAGATAGAGCGGCTGGGCACGGTCACCGTCGCCTGGCCAAGGGTGAAATGTGCTGCCTGCGGCGGCCCCGCGCCGCAGCGGCACGGCCAGCCGCTGCTGACTCTGGCCCGAGCGGATGGGGAGGCTGTTCCGGTCTGCCGCACTTGCTCGGGCCTTGCCCTCCTCCTCGGAGGCTCCGACCTGGCCGCAGTGCGGCGGCATCGAGGCCGCGCCCGGTGAGCATCAGCCCGCCAATCCTCCAGCAGCTTGCGGCCAGCATCGAGTATGGGAGCGGCCTGCAGCGGCGCGGACTCGGCTATGCGCTGGCAAGCGACCTGGGCGAGCTGCCGCTCTGGGAGGTGAGCGTCAGCAGGCTGCGCGTTTCGGGCGGCGAGCTGCGCGGCCAGCTCCGGGTGTTGGTCGATGGCCGCCACCTGTCCGCCGGGACATTCAACCTGTCGAGCATCAGCAGCCGTGCGGCCACGGCAAGGCTCCTCGCCGCGCGTCAGCCAAAACTCGCCTGGGCCGACATTCTGGAGCGGTTCTGCGTGGCTGTGATCGCAGCGGATGGCGCAGGTGAGCCCGCCCAGGTGATCGGCCGCCGCCGTGAATCCACCGCTGACCGGCTGCTCCTGCCGCCGCTGCTTCCGGCGGGCCACGCCTCGGTGCTGTTTGGCCCGGGAGGCGCTGGCAAGAGCACCCTGGCCGCCGCCATCGCCGTATCGATCGCCACCGGCTCCGAGGTGATCTCCGGCTGGAAGCCAGCAGCAGCCGCGCCGGTCGTAGTGCTCGACTGGGAGGCCACCGCCGATGACTGGAGCAACTTGCTGGCGTCGGTGGCCGAGGGTGCGGGACTGGAGCCCGCGAAGGCGGCATATTTCCCCGGCAGGCGGCCCTTGGCCGATGACGTGGAGCGGATCGCCGAGCTGGTGACGGGCCTCGGCGCGGGACTGGTGATCGTCGACAGCGTCGGGCTGGCCCTTGGAGCAGGCAGGGAGGCCGCCGACCCTGCGGACGCGGTGCTCAGGATGCACCAGGCGCTCAGGCACCTGCAGACCACGAGCCTGCTGATCGATCACGTCGCGGGGGCGGACATAGCCCAGGGCACGAATGGCACCAGCCGACCCTACGGGAGCGTTTACAAGCTGAACGCGGCCCGGGACGTTTGGGAGCTGCGCCAAGAGCAGCAACCCCGCGACGGCGTGGCCGAGGTGCTGCTGGTGCATGCGAAAGCCAACCTCAGCGCGAAGCATCCCCCCGTCGGGCTGCGGGTGATCCACCAGGGCGGCACGGTGCGATTTGAGCGCGGCGAGGTGACGGCCTCGGAGCTGGAAGCACGGCTAAGCGTTGCCCAGCGGATGCGCCGCTGCCTGGCCCAGGGTGCCCTCACCAGCCGGGCGCTCGCCGGTGAGCTAAGCGTCCCGGAGCCGTCCATTCGCTCCACACTCCAGCGTCACCCCGGCCTGTTCACCCGGCTCCCGGACGGCCGGATTGGGCTGCTGCAGCAGTGACCGCCGTGCAGTGCGTTGCAGTGCGTTGCAGTGCGTTGCACCCGTGCAACGGGGCGAGTTGCACCTGCTCCCCCCCTACGGGGGGGAGAGCAGGAATGCAACGCACCGTTTCCGTTGCACCAGCCGCAACGGTGCAACGCTCAAACCTGGTGGTTAGGGTGGGAGGCCGAGGCGTGAGCGCCGCCAAGCGGAAGGGCTCGACCTTCGAGGCCCAGGTGGTAGGCTACCTACAGGAGCACGGCTTCCCCCAAGCTGAGCGTCGCGTCCTGGGCGGGAGCCGTGACCGGGGCGACGTGGCCGGGGTGCCCGGCTGGGCGCTGGAGATGAAGGCCACCAGGGCGCTCGACCTGGCCGGAGCCTTGCGAGAGGCCGAGGTGGAGGCGCGCCATGCGGGGGTGACCCGGTCCGCGGCCGTCCTGAAGCGTCGGATGCATCCCCTCCGCGACAGCTACGCGGTCCTGCCGTTGCACCTGTTCGCTGAGCTGCGCCGGGAGCACCAGCGAGCCGAAGACCCCATGAGCCCCGAGCCACCGGCCCCGGTCCCATGAGCCGCTGCAGCGCCCACAACCGCCAGGGCCAGCCCTGCGGCCGCCAGGCGATGGCCGGATCGCCAGTCTGCGACCTCCACGGCGGCAAGTCGCCCGGAGCGCGCCAGAAGGCCGCCCAGCGGCTTGCTGAGGGCCAGGCGCGCCAGGT
>JAKAWF010000277.1 GCA_021817025.1 bacterium | reverse complement strand
GGCGGGGAAGATCCGCCAACTGCTGGAGGGCGCCTTCGAAGAGCGAGACATTTCGTACCGCACCTCGGCGGCGGTCACCAAGATCACCGACAGCGCCGTCGAGGTGGGTGGATCTGGGCCCATTCCCTCGATCCTCTCCATCGTCATTCCCCCGCTCGCCGGGGTCGCGGTGGTGGCGGCCACTCCCCGGCTCGCCAACCTGAAGGGCTTCATCCCCGTCGACGACCACTACCGCCAGCCGAGCCTGGACGGGGTCTACGCGGTCGGGGTGGCGATCGCCCTCCCGCCGGTGGAGGAGACGGCGGTGCCGGTCAACTTCCCGAAGACCGGGCACATGACCGAGCAGATGGCGGTGATCGCGGCCCGGGACATCGCGGCCCGGATCGAGGGACGCCAGGGGGCAACCGCCGAGATCTCCGCCCGCTGCGTGCTCGACATGGGCGACCGCGGCGTCTACCTGGCCGTCGACCCGGTGCGCCCGCCCCGCGACCGGATCCCGACCGTGTCCGAGGGGCGCCGGTGGCTGGTCGCCAAGCGCGTCTTCGAGCGCGCCTACCTGTGGCACGCACGGCGCGGCCGGCGCATGCCCACCTCCCTCGGGTGGTGACCGTTCCCAAGGGCGGTCCCTGGCGTTCACTCGGTTCCATCCTTGCAGTGGCAACGGTGTCGGGATCCGAGCGCAGCCTCGGGCGGCCCGGTACAGCGGCGGGGGCTGGCGGGGGGAGGCGCCCGTCGAGGTCGGGGCCGCCCCCGGCTGGATCCAAGCAGGTGGGGTGGGCGCCAGCCCGGTTCCCCGGCACCTGGGCCAGCCGCTCCCGCTAGCCACAGGAGAGGTGGGCCGCCACCTGGAAGGAGTACCGGGTGAGTCCCCGGGTGGTGACGTCGGCGGGCAGGGTGGGGGACCTCGGCAAGTCCGCTGACACCTCCCCCGGGTGGCCCTGGCGGCCGGCGCCGGATTGGTGCCCGATCTGGGCCCGGGGCTCCGGGCGGGCCCCGCCGACCTGCCGACGATTGGCGTCGGAGGCCGAGATGGGTCGCCCAGGACCGTTGAGCGTGCCTTTGAGTAGGTCTGGCCGGACTCGCGTCGGCCGGAGGCAGACAGGTGTGCATGTGTTGTGGTATACATGCACGCCGTAGATCCCTTGGGCAGCGGCCCAAGGTCCTTCCAGTCGGTTGAGAGTTGGACCGTGGACTCAAGGAGGGGAAATGACTGACCAGCATCCGGGAGACTGGTTGTCGGTGCCGCTGGTGCGACGGGAGTCGGCGGCCCAGGTTGTCTACCGGCTTCTGCGAGAAGCCGTCGTGAACCACGAACTGGCCCCCTCGGCGCGGCTGCTCGAGCCTGAGCTGGCTTTGCATCTGTCGGTGAGCCGCACCCCGGTGCGCGAGGCTCTGCGCGCTCTCAAGGCGGATGGATTTGTCAAGCGACTCCCCAACGGCGGCCTGGTGGTCGCCGGCGTGGACGCCCGGGACGTGCGCGAACTCTACGCCGTCCGGATGGCCCTGGAGTCGCTCGCCGCCCGCGAAGCGGCGCACCGGGCCACCATGCACAACGCCCGAGAGCTGGTCTCGATCCTAGACGAGGCGGATCGCCTGGCCGACCACTCGTCCTCGGTCATCATTCTGGGGGAGCGATTCCACCGGCGGATCAGCGAGGTGGCCGACAACCTGCGCGCCGCCGATCTGTTGGAGAAGCTCCACGACCACATCGTCCGGTACCGGTTGGCGACCGCGGTCGAGAGCCGGGAGCGCCAGGACTCGGCCCGTCAAGAGCACAGGCGGGTGGCGGAGGCGATCCTGGAGGGAAGTCCCGCCGCTGCGGAACGCGCCATGCGGGCCCACGTGCAGCGGGAGGGTTCATTCCTGCTCAAGGCGCTGACTGACAAGGCCAGCGGCGAGCTCGCCGCCCCAGCGGGCCGTCCCGGCACCGCCAGGTTGCGGCCCGCGCTGGCTGACCTGTGCTGAGTTGGATCGAGATGACCCAGCTCGGATTCGCCGGAGCCGAGGTCCTGACCGGCCAGCCGCCGGGGGCGGAAAGGGCGCGGCCGTGAGTACCGGTTCCACCCTCGCCCGGCAACCCTGGGTCGATCCCACGATCATCGCCTGTCCCGGCACGGTGTCGCGATGAGTCTGATTCTCCAGGCCGCGGGCTTCGGGCTGGTGACGGCGTCGGTCCTGGCGCTGGGCTCGGTGGGCCTGACCCTCCAGTTCGGAGTCACCAACTACATCAACTTCGCCTACGGCACCTTCCTGATCCTGGCGGCGTACTTCACCTGGACTCTGAGCAGCGTGGCCCACCTGAACTTCCTCCTGGCGGCGGCCCTGGGCTGCCTGCTGATGGGGGTGGTGGCGGTGGTGGTGGCGCGGGCCGTGATGAAGCACTTCGTGGACCGCCAGGCGCCGCTCTTCTATCTCCTGATCGTGACCTTTGGACTGTCGATGATGATCAGCAACGTGATCGAGGCGATCTGGGGGCCGGGCTTCCAGACCTACAACATCCCGGTCGGCGGCCCCCTGGCCCTGGGCCCCTTCTCCCTGACCCCAAGCCAGCTCCTGATCATCGGACTGTCGGTGGTGGTGATGCTGGGGGTGCATCTCATGCTGACCAGGACCGTCCTGGGCAAGGCGATGCGAGCCATGTCGGACAACAAGGACCTGGCCCAGGTGAGCGGGATCGACACCGATCGGATCACCACCTGGACTTGGTTCCTGACCGGTTGCCTGGCGGGGCTGGCCGGGGTCGCGCTCACGGTGACCACCGTCAGCTTCAACCCCAGCAGTGCCAGCACCTTCCTGTTCGTGATCTTCGCGGCGGTCATCCTGGGTGGGATCGGGCAACCCTACGGGGCGATGCTGGGAGCGCTGCTGCTGGGGATCATCACCGAGGTCTCGGCGGTGGTGGTCAGTGCCGCCTACAAGGACGACATCGCCTTCGTGGCCCTGGTCGTGGTGCTGCTGCTGCGGCCCCAGGGCCTGATCAAGTCGAGGGGGAGGGCCTGAACTTGAACCTGATACTTCCGTACCTCGCCACCCTGCTGGTCTTCTTCTTCATCTACAACATCTTCACCTGGGGTCTCAACATCCAGTTCGGCTACGCGGGGGTGCTGGACTTCACCTTCGTCACCTTCGTCGCCTGCGGGGCCTACTTCGCGGGGGTCTTCGCGCTGGGGAAGGGGCAGAACCAGGCCGGTTTCGAGTGGATTCTGGGCCTCAATCTCCCCTTCCCCATCGCCCTGCTCGCCGGGGCGGCGGCGGCCGGACTGCTCGGCCTGGTGGTCGGGATGATCGCCATCAACCGTCTGCGCAGCGACTACATGGCGATCGTGACGCTCGCCACGGGCACCGTGATCTACGGGTTCGTCGGCAACTTCGCGCCGCTGTTCGACGGGTTCGACGGCCTGGCGGGCCTCCCCCAGCCCTTCAGCCAGTACCTGAACCTCAACTCCAACCAGTTCACCTACCTCTGGGTCGTCTTCTCGGGGGTGGTGATGGTGATCTGCTGGTTCATCGCCCAACGCATGCTCAACTCCCCCTTGGGGCGGACCATGCGGGCCATCCGAGAGGACCAGGACGCCGCCGACACCTTCGGCAAGGACACCGTGCGGGTGCGCCTGATCGCGATGTCCATGGGCGCCGTGCTGGCGGGCGTCGGGGGGGCCCTCCTGATCGGTTTCATCGGCGCCTTCAGCCCGGCCGGGTGGACCTCGGGAGAAACCTTCATAGTCTTCGCGGCGCTGATCGTGGGGGGCAGGGGCAACAACTGGGGAGCGGTGGTCGGGTCCTTCGTGGTGGCGGTGCTGATCAACGAGGCCACCCGCTACATCCCCGCCATTCCCGCTGACCCCACCCTGATCCCGACGATCCGCAACATGCTGATCGGGGGATCCCTGATCGTGGTCCTCTGGGTCCGGCCGCAGGGGATCATCCCGGAGGCCCGGCGGCGTTTCTACCAGCTGCCGCTGCGTCCCGGCACGCCGCCCCCTCCGGAGGTCGAAAGTGCCAGCCTCTGATGACTTCCTGCGGGTCGCCCACCTGAGCCATTCCTTCGGTGGCTTCCGGGCAGTCGACGACTGCAGCTTCGAGATCGCCCGGGGGTCGATCAGCGCCCTGATCGGCCCCAACGGCGCCGGCAAGAGCACGGTCGTTGGCCTGATCGGGGGATCGCTGCGCACCCAGGCGGGGTCGATCCACTTCGACGGCATCGACATCAGCCGGATGCAGGCCTTCAAGGTCGCCCGCCTGGGCCTGCTGCGCACCTACCAGGTCTCGCGCGAGTTCGGCCAGCTCACGGTGATGGAGAACCTGCTGGTGCCGCCGCCGCATCAGCGGGGTGAGAATCTCTTGAACGCGCTCTTCCGGCCCTCGGTCGGGCGCGAGCAGGACCGGGTCCTGGCCGCACGGGCGGTCGAGGTGCTGGAGACCTTCGGGCTGCTCTCCCTCCGCGACGAGTATGCCGCCAACCTCAGCGGTGGCGAGAAGCGGCTGCTGGAGCTGGCGCGGGCGGTCATGGCCGAGCCCAAGTTCATGCTCCTGGATGAGCCCATGGCCGGGATCAACCCGGCCCTGATCGCCCGCCTCGACGGGCACATCCGCCGGCTCCGTGATGAGCTCGGCATCACCTTCCTGCTGGTCGAGCACAACCTGGACGTGGTGGAGAGGATCTGTGACCGGGTGGTGGTGATGGCCTACGGACGCACCCTTGCCGAGGGTCAGATGTCCGAGTTGCGGCGGAACCCCGAGGTGGTGCGGGCATACCTGGGAGGAGGGCTCGATGAGCGTGCTGCTGGCTGAGGGGGTGACCGCCGGCTATGGCAAGGTCCCCATCGTGCAGGGCGTCTCGATGCGGGCGGACGCGGGCCAGGTGGTCAGCATCGTGGGCCCCAACGGCGCCGGCAAGTCCACCTTCCTCAAGTCGCTCTTCGGCCTGCTGCGGAAAGTTGAGGGACGCGTCGAGGTCGACGGCCTCGACGTCACCCATCTGCCCCCCCACCGCATCGCCAACAGTGGGATGGCCTACGTCCCCCAGGTCAACAACGTCTTCCCATCGATGACGGTGGTGGAGAACCTGGAGATGGGGGCGT
>JAKAWF010000009.1:19517-28270 GCA_021817025.1 bacterium | reverse complement strand
GGAAGACCCACTACTTCTGCTCCCTGGGGTGCCGCGATCGCTTCGCTGCTGACCCTCACCCATTCCTGCCCCCCGGGCCCGTGGGAGTCAACCCAGCCAAAGGTCGGCCAGTGTGAGCGACGACCACGGGCCCAGATCAACCTTTGGGCGGACGGGGAACAAGCGCGGCTCGTACCAGGCCAGCAAGCCGGAACTGCTGCGACGATTTCAACGAGTGGCCGGCCAGGTGGCTGGTATATCCCGCATGGTTGAGGACGAGCGCTACTGTCCCGAGGTACTGGTTCAGATTCGGTCGGCCAGCGCAGCCCTGGACCAAATCGGGTATCTACTACTGCGAGATCATCTCGCCCACTGCGTAGCCGATGGCGTCCGTCGCGGCGATGGCGACGCCTACCTCGACGAGGTGATGGAGGTGATCCGAGGCTACTCTCGACACTGACCAGAAGACACCCCTGGATGCCTCTGTCGCGGCCAGCCCGATCCGGTAACCACAGCCCGGTGTCCTCGGGCTGAAAGCTGGGGCGGAAGGATTCGAACCTTCGAATGGGGGATCCAAAGTCCCCTGCCTTACCACTTGGCGACGCCCCAACGCATTGCCCAGATTAGCGGGATTCAGGGACGGCCGAAGAACCAGCCCATGCCCATCACAGCAGCCCGGCGAACCGCAGCCTAAGTGGCGACGGCCAGGTCAAACCGCGGCGTCATCGACTTGGCCCCACTCGGGCCGTGACCAATCGCGAGGCCCGAAATCGATCGATTGCGGCCAGACAGCCATCCGGATGGGTCAGCGGCAGACGCTCATCTCCAAAGGGCAGCAGGGTGACTGTGACATTCTGGTATCGGTCGCTGAGCTCTCGCAGCAGTTCGACGTCCACCGTGGCGTCGTGGGCCGGGACGACCAGCTCCACTGGACAGCTGATGGTGGCGAACCAGGCCACTACATTCGCCTCCACCAGGCACTTCTGCAGGCTCTCTTCGTAGGCATTGGCCGCCCTTGCCGCCACTCGATCGCCGGCGACGGACAGAGGGAGGTCGAGATGAACTGATCCTGCCAGCAGCCGTGGCAGGCCAGCTCCGGTCCTTAGCCGACCTGGCACAGCACGGGAAAGACCACGGCCCAGACGACTACCCGCCCCCAGCTGTCGGAGACGGCTGCGAGCCATGGTGCTATCCCTATGGATGGGAGCTCCCAGCGCCACCACCGCAGAGACTCTCTCAGGGTTCTGACTCGCCATCTTCAGCGCCAGCACCGCCCCCAGGGAATGCCCCACCACCAGAGCGGGGGTCTCCACCTTCAGCTCGTCCAACATCCGCAGCAGGGCGACGACATGCTCCTCGGGCGAGTAGCCGTGATCCGAGGCTGGCGACCTTCCGAATCCCAGGAGGTCGGGGACCAAGAGGGGCCCAGGGTCCGCCAACTCGTCGAAAGCAGCTCCGAAGTAGTTCGCCGACCCGTCCAGCGAGTGCAGCAACAGCACGGGCTGGTTGCCAAGCCCCATGGTCTGGCAGCTGAGGTAGGCATCCTGGACATACCTCTCCGGCGGCGACCAGTTCAGCCCCCGGCGACGCCAGAGCAGCCTCGCCGAGCGTGCCGCAACGCCGCCGCTGCCGATGGCGGCCGCCGCCAGGGCGGCGTTGCGTGCCCTGTGCCTACCCATTGGCAGGCGACCGGGAGGCGTAAGGCAGGCAGCCGGACTGGAACTGGAACATGGGGTCAAGAAGCATGATAGCCGAGGCGCGATCTGGGCGATCCCTGGACCTGGCACCGGCGAGGGTCAGGCGCCGGGCGGCTCCCCTGCTGATGCTTGGCGGTGCCGCTCTGCGGCCAGCCTCAGGAACGGCTCCAGAGCCAGCGGGTTCTGTACCGCCTCCAGACTGACGACATCGCTGGGGCTCATACCCTGGAGGATCCTCTTGACAGGAATCTCGAGCTTCTTGCCACTGAGTGTCTTGGGGATCTCGGAAACCTCCATCACCACGTCTGGCACGTGGCGCGGCGAGACAGCTTCTCGAATCCGGCCCTTGATCCTGGCGACCAGGACATCGTCGAGGGCAACCCCGGGTGCCAATACCACGAACATGGGCATGTAGGAGCCCTGCGGGTCGCCAGGGACATCCACCACCAGGCAGTCGCGGATCTCCGCCATCTCCTCGACGGCTCGGTAGATCTCAGAGGTGCCCATCCTGACCCCGTGGCGATTGATGGTGGAGTCCGACCTTCCGTAGATGACGGCACCGCCGTCGGCACGGATCTTGATCCAGTCCCCGTGTCGCCAGACCCCTGGGTAGGTCGCAAAGTAGCTCTCCCGGTAGCGGCCGCCGTCCTGATCTCCCCAGAAGAAGATCGGCATCGAAGGCATGGGCTCTGTGATCACGAGTTCACCCACTTCCTCGATCACCGGCTGCCCGGCGGGGTTGAATGCCTCCACCCGCGCCCCCAGTCCCCGGCACTGGATGACCCCGCTCCGCACCGGGAGCCAAGGGCTGCCGAGCAGGAAGGCCGTGCAGAGGTCGGTGCCACCACTCAGGGAGGAGAGCCAGAGGTCCCGCTTGACCTCGTGGTAGACCCAGGCGAATCCCGCCGGCGAGAGGGGCGACCCGGTGGAACCCAGAAAGCGCAGTGGGCCGAGATCCAGCTCCCGCCCGGGGCTGAGAGCGGCCTGCATCGAGGCTGAGATATGACCGGCTGAGGTGCCGAAGTGGGTGATCCGAAACTCTTCGATGAGGCTCCAGAGACGGTCCGGCCCAGGGTGGGCGGGACTGCCGTCGTAGAGGACGATGGTCGCGCCCACCAGCAGGCCCCCCACCAGATAGTTCCACATCATCCAGCCCGTGGTCGTGAACCAGAAGAACCGGCTGCCGGGGCCCAGGTCCGCGTGAAGCGCCAGCGCCTTCATGTGCTCCAGCAGAATCCCCCCGTGGCCGTGCACGATGGGCTTGGGTAGGCCCGTGGTTCCTGACGAGTAGACCACCCAGAGCGGGTGGTCGAAGGGCACAGCTTGGAAGTCCAGCTCGGCCTCCATCGCCACCACCGACCCCCAGGTGGACGAGCCGGTGACAAAGGGCGCCTGAGTGGGAAATAGATATGGCACCTCGATCACGTGGCGGACCGTCGGCAGGCCCCTCAGCAGCCTGGCCACCACCTCTCTACGATCGAACTCACGGCCCGCGTAACGGTAGCCGTCGACCACCAAGAGGACGACCGGCTCGATCTGCTGGAAGCGGTCCAACACCGCCTGCTCCCCGAAGTCGGGAGAGCAACTGGACCAAATGGCACCAATGCTGGCGGTCGCCAGGAACCCCACCAGCGCCTCGCCGATGTTCGGCACATAGGCGGCCACCCGATCCCCCACCCTGACCCCTGACTCCCGCAGGTGGGCGGCCACGGCCGCCACTTGGCGGCGAAGCTCCGATCCACTCAGGCGTTTGTCCTCGCCCAGCTCGGAGATTGCGACCACGCACTCGGCTCGAGCAGCCACCGCCCGCAGAGCGTGCTCCGCATAGTTGAGCCGCGACCCTTCGAACCAACGCGCGCCCGGCATGGAACGGTCTGCCAGCGGCTCGTGGAAAGGGGCATGGGCCTGGACCTCAAAGAAGTCCCAGATACTCTCCCAGAAAGCTCCCAGCTCCTTGGTGGACCACTCCCAGAGTTCCTGATAGGTCTCGACCCGGAGGTTGCGGCGGGATTGCAACCAGTCCCGATAGGCGGTCAACCGAGAGGTCCGCCTCAGCGCCTCCGGCGGCTCCCACAGGACGCTCCCCTCCTCCATCGGTCGGACGTCCTCAGCCATCGGGATGACCGCTCACAGAGGTGGGTGGCTGCGGCCAGAAGGCCCCCGGACCAGTGCCCAGCCCGCCGCCGTCAACTTCTGGTCCCGGTCAGAGCCAGCCCCACCCCGAGGCTGGCGGTTACCACGCCGGAGACTGCGCCCACCGCTGAGGTTCGCCTCGGAGACCCACCTAGAAGCCCGACCCCGCGGATGGACAGCAGTCCCCAAGCGCTGTCCACCAGCAGAGCGATCACAACCCACACCAGCCCCAGCGTGAGGATCTGGAACGGCACTGGCGCCTGAGAGCGGACCACGAACTGAGGCAGCACGGCAGCGAAGAACACCGCCGTCTTGGGGTTGGTCGCGCCGACCACCAGCCCATCTCGGAAGACACGCCGTGAGCGAACCGCAGCCCGCCCTCGGGCGAGCTCGCCGCCGAGCTGGTGCCGGCGCCGGAAGGTCCGAACTCCCAGCACCACCAGGTAGAGCGCACCCAGCAGCTTCACGGCCGAGAAGGCAATTGCCGACCTCTCGACTAGAATCCCGACCCCGAAGGCCACCGCCAATACCTGCAGGTACTGGCCCGTGGTGTTGCCGAGCACCGTGGTCAAGGCTGCCGCCCGACCCAGGGTGACGGCACGGGTGATGATGAAGAGAACACTGGGCCCGGGAATCAGGACCAGGGCCAGCGCCACCACCGTGAACGCCGCAAGCCGATCGGGCGACAGCACCAACTCAGCCCGTCTGGGTCAGGCGGTTGCCGGCTTGGCCGCTCGCATCCGCCCGGGCCAGTCGGCGATCCGACAGGGGACGTCCGCATCCTCATCAAGGTGGTAGCTGGCGCAGATGCGGTGGTAGCCATCGGCCACGGTCATGGGGACATCAACAGTGAGGTCACCACGCACCAGCAGCACGGGGGACAGCCGCTCTCCGTGGTCCACCTTCTTGAAGTCACGGACCACCTCCGGATCCTTCGCCGACAGCAACCCCAGACGACTGGCGCGCAGCAGATCCTTGGCCTTGCGGTGAGCCAGGGGAGCCTCCCGCAATCGACTCACCACCTCCTCGACCGCCTTGGCAGGCAGCAACATCGACAGATAGTCGGCGGCGGCCGGGTAATCGTGTGGGTCAGGCTCCGGCTGCCAGTGCTCCTTCCGGCTCATCCTAGTCCTCCTCGTGATGCCCGGTGCCGCCCACGGCGGCCGGGCCGCCTCCTGGCCCCGTCAGGGCTTGATCTCGACGACTGTCCCGGGTGGCGGTGGCTCATTGCCGACAACGATCGGTTCCAGTGTCCCCTGAGCTGCGCGCGCCGCCATCACGTCCCCGCCTCTGCCCCGCAGGACCCTGGCGGCCGCGACCGCCAGCAGGGCGCCGAGCAGCGGGCCGACCAGGTACACCCAGAAGTGGGAGAAGTCCCCCATTACCAGATCGGGACCGAAGGATCGGACCGGGTTCATCGAGGCTCCGCTGATGGGGCTGGACCACAGCCCGGCGAGGGCGATGTAGCCGCCAACTGCCAGCGCCGACAGCGTCCCCACGTTCTGGGCCCCGGACGCCGTCCCGAGGATGGTGCTAACCAGGCCCAGCGTCAGGGCTGCCTCCATCCCCATCGCCTGGAGATCGCTGATGCCGCGGCCAGGCTCGGTGGCGCCCAGCATGCCGACCTTGCCGACCAGTGCCCATAGCAGAAGGCAGGCCAGCACAGACCCCACCACCTGGGCCGCCAGATAGCCGGGGATCCGCTTCCAGGGGAATTCGTGACGAAGGGCGAAGGCGATGCTGACCACCGGATTCAGGTGAGCGCCCGAGACCAGACCCATGAAGAGGATGATCGCCATCACCATCAGGCCCGGAGCCGACACGTAGGCGACCTGACTCACCGCCCCGTGGCTGAAGGCCGACACCACCGGGCCGCCGGCGGCCGCCAGCACCAGCAGGAAGGTCCCCAAGACCTCGGCGAAGAGGCGACGCCACTCATGAGACAGGTCGTCGAAGTCTCCGCCCCAGTGTGGTGGCACACCCAGCGGCCCCTGCCTCCGCGCGGTCTGGCCGACAGTGCCCACGGGGTCGGGTGAGCCCACCATTCAGCCAGTCCTCCCGGACCATGTCCCCCGCCCCCGGGAGGGCGGGGAGGAAGTCATTCTCGCAAAGTAGTCGGAGCCGATTCGCAGCCCCCGATCGGCGGCGCCATCGTGCCTGCCTGGAACTCGCGCCGTGTCCGCTTTGGGCAAGCTGCCAGGCAGGAAGCCAGATGGCCGGTCGCCCTCCCGGCAGACGGGATCCCTCAGGACCGAGCCCACTTGTGAATTGCCATCCGGGCTGACCGTCCAACGGCCGGTGGGCCGGCGGATCCGCTCCGTGGGGTCGCCCATGCACCGCTCAAGAGAAGCCATCACAAAGAAGTGCTGTTCACGCCGGGTCCCTCGGCAACCATCTGACCATCACCCTCCTGCCGATGTGTGCGGGCCCTGAGCCACCGGCTCTCCCAGTCCACGCCGAACTCTAGCGCGCGGAGCCGACCACGGTGCATCCAACCCCCCGCGAAGGGCAGCCTCGGCCCCCGGGCCGGGACCGCCTCCCGGCCCGGGAGTGGATCAGGGCCGGCCGCTCAGCCGACCAGTTCCGCCACCTTCTTGGCGAGCTTGCCCTCGATCTCGATGTTCCACGCCATCTCGGCGACGTCTACCACCAAGAACAGCTCGGAGAGAAGCAGGGTCTCGACCGCCGCCACTCCCAGATGCTCCAGCCACTTGCCAACCCCGGTCCGGACCGTGAAGTCGTCGGACTCTCCGTCAATGAGAATTGTCAGGGCGCGATCGGCGTCGATGATCCCATCCAGGAAGCCCCCCTTCTTGGCCTGTGTCACGGTTCCGTGAGGGCTCGGCGGCGAGGTCTGGATCTTGAACCCCTCCGCCTTCAAGTACTCCTCGATCTGGCCTTGAAGCTGACCTAGGTCAGTGTGCTTGTCCTGAAAATGCTGGATCTTCTCTCCGATCATGAAGCAACCTCCTGTCGATTTGGCAGCCTCGGCCGGAATTCTGCCGCATCCCACGTCGGAACTCCCACCACAGCTTTGCCTTCCGAGTCTAGCTCGGTCCCCACCAGGGTGCAGCAGAGAGAGGGGCCCTGCCTCCGACTTCAAACCCCACTGACCCAAACTCCCCCCAATCCCTGCCCGGACTCGCCGGTCCGAGACCAAGCCTCGGCCATCGCCCGCTCGAACCGGCCGGGGTCGGGTCGAGCAGCGATCGCCACGGCCTGGCCCCCTGAAGATCAATCGCCCCTCAATGCGAGGAACGCGGACGCTGGTCGCGAGCCAGCCTCTTCCAGCGGTCTCGCTCCGCTCGCTGCGGGGCCAGATCTCCCTGCCGAGCCGCAACCGAGCGCGCCTCCCTTACGAGCTTGCGCCAAGCCTCCAGCCGCTCGACCGAGAGCACCCCGCCGGCGACCGCGGCCAGGACGCTGCAACCAGGTTCCTGAGTGTGGGAGCAGTCGCTGAACCTACAGTCCTGAGCCAGAGCACCCAACTCCGGAAACGTCCTCTCCAGGCCTTCCGCCGAGAGCCAAAGGCCTAGGCTCCTCAGGCCGGGTGTGTCTAGCAGGATGCCCTTTCCGGGTATCGCCAACAGCTGCCGGTGGCTGGTTGTATGTCGGCCCTTGCCGTCGGCTCGGACCTCTCCGGTTGCCATCTCGGAGAACCCCATCATCCAGTTCACCAGAGTCGACTTCCCAGCCCCGGAGGCCCCCACCACCCCCGCCGTGCGCCCGGGTCGAAGACAGCGCTCAGCAAGGACCTCCATACCCGCTCCGGTGCTTGCGCTCACCGCCAGAACGTCTACTCCGCGGGCAACCTGCCGCGTTGCCTCGACCGCACCGGCCACCTCAGCCACCGACCTGCAGTCCGCCTTGGTGAGCACCACGACTGGGGTCGCACCGCTCTCCCATCCCATCACCAAGTAACGCTCCAGGCTGCGCGGATTCAGGTCCCGGTCGAGACTGGCCGCCAACAGAATCACATCGATGTTCGCGGCCACCACCTGGGCGTCAGCCGAGCCGACCCGCAAACGGGTGAAGGCGCTGACGCGAGGCAAGATGGCCACCACTTGGAAACGATCCTGCACTGAAGCACCGGGCCCCAACGCCACCCAGTCGCCGGTGGTCACGGCGTGGCGACTGCTGACGGCTCGGATTGGACTGGGGGTGAGCACTGTGCTCAGCCCGTGATCTGACCTCGAAATCCTTCCCGGCAGTAGACCAGCGGCCGCGTGAGGCGCGAAAGCATCCGCGAACCGTTGGTTCCAGCCGAGGTCCTCGAGTCTGAGACCGTCAGGGCCGTGTCCAGTGGGTAAGCAACAACCTCCATATCGGGGGTGCTCGCCCTCAACTATCGGGTCGGAGATTTCTCCGCCCAGGCGAGCCCCGTCAGATCGGCCGAGGAAGGAAGCGTTGGGGTAGCAGAGACTGAGCAACCCGGCATCGCCTGCGCACCTCCTTGAACTGTCCGATGGCAACCCGCCCGGTAAGCCTACGCGCCGCCCCCCGGTCACAGCAAGCGAGGGTCGGAGCCGGGACCCGGCGCGCTCTTTCCTGAGACCGGAGGCACTCCTCCCTCGAGGCTGGACGGCCAGTGAGGTGCGTCGCCTCGGGTCGCCTGACAAGCGCCTGCCCGCGCGGCCGCCACCGAGCCCGATGCCACGACGCATCGCCTCCGGTGGCATCGTTGCCCAATAGTCAGACGACCGTTCGTGAAGCTTCATCGGATCCCCGACCAGCCGCACCTACGATCGGGCCCAACTCATGGATCGCACCACCGCGTCTCTCAATTGGCCGCTGCGGCTCTCCACCACGCTGCTGCTGGGAACTGCGCTCGCAGCCTCCGGGGCGGCCCTGAACTCAGGCGGCCTACCAGCTGTCCTGGCGGCCGGCCCAGCGCCGTGTTCAAGCGTGACCCTGAGCGCCCCGTCCACCCTCGCCCCCGAGATC
>JAKAWF010000009.1:0-19507 GCA_021817025.1 bacterium | reverse complement strand
ATCCCAAGTTTCGCATGGTCCCTGGTGCGCGGCTGGGGCACTGGCGACTTCCTTGCGCCTGGTAGCCCGGCCGGGTCTGCGGAGTTCCTGGCCTGGGCGACGGATGGCGCCCCCACCGTACCCCAGGCGCAGCAGCAGGCCGGTGTCGACTTCTCGACTGGTGCACCTCCAGCCTGCAGTGCCGTCTCCCTCGCCGCGTCAACGAAGTCTCCCCTGCCGGGGACGAGCACCACGTTCACCGCGACCGCCAACTGTCCTCCCGGAGCCCCGGTCAAGTACTCGTATTTCAGCCGTTCCAACCAGTCCAGTCCGTGGGTTCTCGAGGCCGCCTGGATCGGGCCCACATGGACCTGGCCGGCGCCTGCCGTAGCAGGGTCGTACCAGGTGCTCGTGTGGGCGACGGATGGACTTCCAACCGTTCCCCAGGTGCAGGCGGCCACGGAGATCTACGACGGGGTACCCTCGACATGTAGCGCCCTGTCGGTACTGGCAACCCCCAGCGTCGGCACCACCACCAGGTCCATCGAGGTGACCACCAACAGCACCTGTGCCGCCGGGAGCAACCCGGAGTTCTCCTATTTCGTGGGCCCCACCTCGGGAGGGCCCTGGACCCTGATGGCAGCCTGGATTGGTCCCACCTGGAACTGGAACCCGCCCCCAGGCGCGGTGGGGACCGAGTACGTCCTGGTGTGGGCAAGCAACGGCCCCTACACAGTGCCCCAGGTCCAAGCCAGCGCCGCCGCGACCGTCGGGGTATCGACCGCGTGCAGCTCGCTTCGACTGACCACCAGCCCGTCCGGTGCCGCCAGCGTCGGCGGCTACGTCACCGTCAGCGCGTCGTCAACGTGCCCCGCCGGCTCGAGCGCCGAGTTCTCGTACTTCACAGGCCCCAGCAGCTCCGGTCCTTGGACCCTGCGGGACGCCTGGACCGGGCCCACTTGGACGTGGCCGACCGCCGGCGATTCGGCAGGCACCTACTATGTCCTGGTCTGGGCCAGTGACGGGCCGTACACGGTCCCTCAGATCCAGAACGAGGTGCCGTTCGTGCTCTCGAGCGTCGCCGCGCCCCCCACCCCCAGCGTGGGCAGCTCCCCTGTGGGCACCAGCCCACTCAGCGACCCGGCGGCCAACCTCACCTCCAACTTCATGCCGACCTGCTGGCAGAGCGGGTATGCATCGCTCAGCTGCGCGCAGGCGGAGGTGGCGAATATCGACACTGCCCTCGCCAGCGAGGGGCTCGGACCGCTCGTCTGGCCGACCGCGCTCTACAGCTTGCCCCTGGCCCAACAGGAGTTCATCGTGACCAACGAGGAGCGCCTGGCCCGCGGACTTCCCCCGATCACGGGGATGGCCGCGACGGCGGACGCCAATGCCCTCGCCGGAGCCCAGGCGGCCGCGGACCCCCAGGCCCAACAGGTCCCGGGTGCCATCGCGAGCTTCGGGAACTGGGCTGAGGACTACGGGCCGCTGGGATCCGACTTCGACTGGATGTACAACGACGGACCAGGATCCTTCAATATTGACTGCCTCACCAGCGGCTCCCCTGGCTGCTGGGTCCACCGCAATGACATCCTGGCCAACACCTCCACCGCACCCCTGGCACCCGCGTCAGGGTACGAGTGGGTAGCCGGTGCCGCCTGCGTGGCCGACACTTCCGTGGCCTATCTCACCAACTGCACGCTGGAGTACGTCCTGGTCCCGGCCAGCGCGATCAGCTACGACTTCACCTGGACCCAGGCAGTGGCGATGGGGGCCGGGAGCCCGACCCCGTAGCCCGATCTTCTGGAAAGCGCCATCGGTCGTCTCCCCTGGCCTCCGCTCGACCCGTCTGGACCAGGAGCGCGCCGTGGCGAGTCAGGCGCTAACCTCCCGGCCGCGTCGTCCTTGTCCAGCCCAACCGCTCACCACATGTCCAACTGGGAGGAACGGTTGCCGGACCATCAGCCGGCCCCGACTGGACCATCCCGCAGCCGGGACAGTTCAGTTCACCGCGGCCATTGACACACTGGGAAGCCGGTAACGCAAGAAGATCTGCTCATCGTGATGCCGGACCGACAAGACCCTGGCTGCCAGGCGTCTCCCCGGCAGGAGCGCGACGCCGGCTGCGAAACCCGGGCGCCAGCCGCCCGCCGGCTCCCCCGCGATCAGGGACGACAGGGTCAGGAAGAGTTCGTCCAAGAGGCTCCGCCCCAGCAGCTGCCCGGTGAGATTGGGGCCGGCTTCGGAAAGCACGACCCGGTGCCCGCCTGCCTCCAGGGCTGGCCGCAGCCGAGCAAGATCGATCCGGTCGTCGCCCAGGACGTGAGCGTCGATTGAATCCGGAAGCTGTCGGGGTAGCCTCCTCCGACCGACCTCGGTGGTCAGGATCAACCCGCCCCGGCTCAGTCCAGGATGGCTGAAATCAAGGCCACCGCCCCCCTGGACCACCACGAGGCGCGGGTGGGGGGCGCGGCCCAGCCGCCGCCGCAGCTCGGCGTAGTCGGCCGCCGCATCTGGGTAGGCGTACTCAGGGGTCCAGCACGAGTCGGGACTGGCCCGCAGTGTCCCGGCCCCGATGAGGACGGCGTCGGCGCAGGCACGCAGCAGCCCCATGACGAATCTGTCCGCGGAACTACCTCCGCTGAGGATCGCTCCCACGTGCGGAACAGCGTCGATCGCCACCACACCGTCGAGGCTGGCGACGAAGTTCCCGTACAGGACCGGCTCCGAGAAGCCCAAGGGCCCCCCGTAGCCCCGCTTGAGAGAATCTGGCAAGGGATACGAGGGCTGGTCGGCGGTGTCGAAGATCGACTCGAGCTCTCCCATGCGGGGCAACTACCGCCAGCCGTAGACCGGAACTGCCGCACCCGAGATTGGCCAGGCATCCTCGCTGACGAGAAAGCAAATGACCTTGGCGATGACTTCGGGGGGTACGGCACTCGCCAGCGTTCTCTCCGACATCCACGATCGGTTGGCCGGCGTGTCGATCACCGCCGACAGGATCGCATTGACCCGCACGTGAGATGGCGCAAGCTCGGCTGCCAAGACCTCCGTGAGCTTGAGCACCCCGGCCTTGGCCACCGCGTAGGCAGCGGTCCCGGCGCCACCGCTGACCGCCGCCCGGGCCGCGACGTTCACGATCGCGCCCCCGCCAACGTCCACGAAGCGGCTGGCGGCGGCCCGGCACGACCACCACGTCGTGCTCAGGTTCAGTTCGATCAGGGAGCGGTAGGTGGGTACGTCAGTGGCCGTCACGGCCCCGCCCGTGAACCCGCCCACCACGTTCACCAGCGCCCCAGGGTGTCCGATCCGGTCGATCTCCGCCCACAGCCGGTCAACCTCCATCGGATCGCTGAGGTCTGCGGCCAGGCGGCACAAGGCGCTTCCGGATGAGGTCAAGTCGTCGGAAGGCCCGGGATCCGGCCAGGAACGGGCGACCGCCACCACCTGCTCTGAGTGGAGCGCCAACTCCGCCGCCACGGCCTGGCCCAGCGCCCCGGCCGCACCGCAGACGACACTCAGACCAATCATCCCGGCCGTTGCCGCCAGACTCTCCCCAGGAACTCCTGGCGTAGTGCCGAGTCCGCCTCGTAGGCCCCCCGCCAGAAGGAGACCTCCGTGCGGGAGCGCTCCTCATGGACCCCCCGCATCTGGGTGCAGAGATGGGCGGCCTCGAGATGAACTGCCACCCCATGCGGCTCCAAGTGTTCCATCATCCAGTCTGCGATCTCCTGGCCGATCCGTTCCTGCACCGTGAATCTCCGCGCGTACATATGTACCAGCCGGGTAAGCTTCGACAGGCCGACGATGTGCTCATGCGCGATGTAGGCGACGTGGGCCATTCCGTGAAATGGCAAGACGTGGTGCTCGCAGAGCGCGAAGAATGGAATCGGCCCCTCGATGATCTGGCTGATCTTGCAGTCGGCACCTCCGCGGCATTCGGTCGGGAACACGGTCAGAATCTTGGGGTCTCCGTCGTAGCCCTTGGTGGAGTCATACATAGCCCGAATGAAACGCCGAGGAGTGGCCCTGGTCGAGGGAGTCGCCAGGTCCATTCCCAGGGCGGTGAATATCTCCGCCGCGTAGGCCTCGAACCGGGTCCACTGCTTTGGCGTCAGGCGATCGTGGGGGCCACCCACGCCCCTGGGCTCACTGACCTCTCCCGCCACGCCCAGATCGGGCTCTGCCATTTCCTTCCGCCTCCTTCAGGCACTGGGCGGGCTCCCGCGCACCTCATCTGGCGAGCCCGGCTTGAGCCACCAGCCGCCCCCCAGGGCCGCCGCCATGGGGGTGATTCTACTTGAGCCTTGGCCAGCCGCCGCCTGGTGACCAGCGCGGACCCTGATCGCCTCCGGCGGGCAGCGGGCCGGCCGGCAGCGGATCAACCCCCCAGATCTCCTCCTCGCCTCGGCTTGAAGAGCCCTCCCCCATCCCTCCGCAATCCAGGGCCTAAGTCGAAAGGACAGGTAGCGACCAGGGAATCTGCAGCCTGCCGTGCCGGACCGACTTGGTCAACGCGGATATCGGCATGGCCGACATCTTCCGGCCCTCCGGGAGCGTAGCGTTCCGCTCAAGAAAGCTGAGAGTACCGGCAGCGATCAGGCGGGGCCGGAGGCGGCCGGCTGGGGAGGTAGTGAGAGGGGTCCCCGACCCTCGCCCTAGCCACATCGTCATATAGCGGCCCACCTCAAGGCACCGACCCAGCCTCGACAACCCATCTGCTCCCTTGTCCAGTTGCCGCTGCCACAAGGTCGAAATCGGCGTCGTAGTGCAGGAGCGGCAGGCCTGCGCTCTCGGCGGCTGCGGCGATCAGCAGGTCGGGAATGCCCACGGCTCGAACCCCGCCACTGTGCCAGAGCATCCCCTGGACGTCGATGGCGCGGGCACAGACGGTCGGCGTGATGGGAACGGTCGGCAGCCCCTTGAGTTGCTCCCGAACCACGTCCCACTCGGCGCCATTTCGAGCACTGAAGAGCATCTCCAGGTCAGTGACCGCACAGGTGGCCAACCGTCCGTCGACCAGCAGGGGCTCAAGGACGCCCCTCACGGCTGGGTGGGTGATGCGGGCAAGGGCAGACTTGTCGACGAGAGCTTCGACGATCAGCGCCATGCGGCGCCCATCACCTCGTCACTGCCAAGGTCCGGGAGGCCTCCCGACACCAGCAGCTCCGCCAGCCGCTGCCGGCGCGAACGGGCAACTACCGCCTCCAGCGCCTGATTGACAGTCTCCTTGATGGTCCGGGTGCCGAGCTGCCGCTTGGCTTCCTCGAGAAGGGTGGCGTCGATGTCGACCAGAGTCTTGCTCATAGGTGAAGCATATCGTCCAGCCTGGAGCTGGGATATACTGCTGGCCCCAGCAGGAATCACGCGGACCCGGGTAGCACGATATCAAGGTTGAGATCACTCGCGGGCCAGACTTGTTTCGCCAGCTGCTCCGCTGCGATGATCTCACCCCCGTCCCCGGGATGGCTCATTGGCCGGAATGCCTGACAGAGTAGTATTCCGCCCCTGGTGGGTGCCAGCGACTGGACGTACCGACGGGACCACATGCGCGACCGCCCCGGCGTCAAGGCCAAGTTGGCAGACGAGGCGCTCCAGGTCCCGGACGCGTTGCGGATCGCCCCCGATCCGTCGAGCAGGTCCGGACGAAGCGTCCGCCCGATCGGCTGCTCCCCATCGGCCGGGTGCCTCCTCACGGTCACCGAGGGTGCCGCCACCTATGGTGGTCGACTGGTGGCGGTCCGACGACGCCGACTTCAGCCGACACCGGCAGGACTTGCCATGAGCAACGACATCGAGCGTCTGGTTGCCGAGGACGCAGCCTCGTCCGAGGCGAACCAAGATGCCCCAGTCCGCGCCAGTGCAGCACTCAGCCGGCCGAACCAAGCACGGTCCACCGTCTGTTCGATCCGGCTGATCATCCGCAGAGCCTTCGGCTTGCACCCCCCAGAGGCTCTCATCGCTCTCGCAAAGCTCAGCCTGGGTGGCCTCTGTCCGCCTCTTCCTGGCCGCTCATGAACCCACGGGAACAGCAGAAGACCCAGGAAAGCCTCGGTTGCACGTCCCTGGCCCACATGTATCTGGAGTGCCCTGAGCGCTGGTAGCCGCTCTCGACTCGGCCCAACCACCCGGGCCGTGACGGAGCCGCCCGGTGGGGAGGAGGTGGAGTCCAGGCTTTACATCCCCACCCGCCACCAGTTCGTTCACTCCCAACCAGCGCCGCTCCCCTCCGTAGATCTCCACATCAGCCACCGGCCGGCCGCCACTCATGCCCCTCTTTCGGGGCCTCCCACGCGAGTCAGGTCACGGCCCCCGCCCGTCCGGCCCCCGAATTTGCGCCGACGCTCAACCGGGCTGCCGTCGCCTGCCGGTGGCCTCCGATGAAATTGCTTGACGTTGGCGCGGCGCGGGCGGGGAATGCGAGGCCGCATGAGAGAAGCTCGCGGGGACTGGTCGATGGAGTCGAGCACACAGGCCTGGGATCTCAGTCGGCGGCGGGGGGGCGGCCATCACCATCGACTAGGTCTTCGGGATGCCCACCGCGTCACCCGGGTGCCGAAGCCGCCCGGTCCTTTCGTTGGCGACCGCACCTCACCGCAGGGCTTGGGGACCTCGTCCGCTCACCACAAGACCAGCGGTTGGGGGTGGCGATGAGCCCGCAGCTTGCGGTCCTTGCTGATGAGCCTGCAGCCATATTCAATGGCTGTCGCGTAGATCAGCCTGTCAGCGGGGTCCCCCGGAAAGGACGATGGCAGCGAGACGGCCGTCGCCGCAATCGCTGGGGTCACCCCGATGGTCCGGACCTGCCCGGCGAGATCCTCCAACCAGGAGCGGAGCGGCACCGCGACCAAGATCCGCTCGTGCCTGGCCAGCCATGCCAGTTCAAACCAGGAAATCGCGGACACCGCGAGTTCGTCGGCCTCCAGCACCGCCCGGTTGGCGGCGGGGCTCATCCGGCCTGGTTCGGCCGACCACCATTGGATGACATGGGTGTCGAGCACGACCGTCGTCACGGCAGATCCCAGACCACGCCTGTCGTCAACAGCTCGTCGTCTTCATCCGCCGTCACCGCAATTCCCCCGAAACGTCCCCTGAGGGAGTGGGGGCCCCTGGCCGGTACCAGACGCGCCACGACGCGGCCATGCTTGGTGATCTCCACCTCGTCCCCAGCCGCCACCTGGTCCAGCAGGGCCAGCATCTTGGCCTTGGCCTCGGTCGCACCCATCGTCCTGACCATAGGGTCATTATAACGGTCACTACCCCTCGGCTCGGGCTGGCTCCCGGAGGTCGGACCGAGGTGGGAGGAGGGCCCGAGTCAGCGCCTCATCCGCTCCAGGCGGACGCCCTCAGATGTCGTCGTCTCGTACCCGGACGAGGACGGCGTGGCCCGGGCCATCGAGGTACAGTTGCGGAGCCGGGTCATGCATGAGTGGGCCGTCACGGTCGAGCGCCTCGGGGGGCGTATTGAAGCTGACCTCAAGAGTGGCATCGGTCCACGGCCGGTGCTCGACTTCCTAAGGATGGCATCCGCGGCTATGGCGATTGAGGAGGCGGGTGGAACGGTGGCTCGCGAGTTGGTGGCGGAAGTGGTCACCTTGCGCGCTGCCGCGATGCCATACTTGGAGCCAAAGTCAGCGAGGAAAAAGCCATGAGCGAATCGATCCAACACTTCCTGCCGGTCTTCGATCATGACAAAGGCGAGTTTGGTCGAGGTGCAGGAGTTCGGGTCTGATGCCGCTCGCGCCCTGGCCGCCTATGCCGAGAAGGAACGAGACCTCCGGACGAGCCCTTCGCTGGAGATCGTCCTGGTCGGGTCGGATTCTTACGACACGGTGCGGCTGACTCATGCCAACTACTTCGCCGAGGCGGCAGCCCGGTCGAAGTATCTCGTTGGCGTCTGAGTTCAGCGTTCTATGGTCGCCGGCTGAGAAGCCGTCTCAGCCGGTCGGGAGAGGTCTCGCGAGGGCGCTCCACCGAGTGCCGTGGTGGTGGTGCCCCCTCCTTAGGTATTGCCTTGGGAGCGCCTCGAGACCCGCCCCAAGTTTTTCCCGACGCCTTCGGATGAGGAACGCGCCTACCCGATCGGTGCCACTCATCTGCGAAGGCCACGGGGTCGGCCGTCGCGGCCAACATCGGACCGCTGCCAGCCCCGCTCGTCGCCAAGCCTCGGTGCGACTCAAGGCGACCTCCAGAAGCCGCTACGGGCTGGCCGGGTCCCCCAAAGTTGACTGCAATTGTGACTGCAACGGGGGCGGATTGAAGTGGACGTCTGCGGTCACTGCTGAACTCAAAACTCGGAGCCGGCGGGGAGATTCGAACTCCCGGCCAGCGGTTTACGAATTCGGAAACGCATGTGCGCCGACGTTCGTGCCCGTTCACTTCGAGTTCAATTGAGTGGCCTAAGGGTCCCCGACGTCCGCCACAGTCCGCCGACGTTCGCCACCGTTGGGGTCAAGACTGGGGTCAAGAGTTCCGCCCCATTGGAGCCTCGCCCGGCTCGCGGGCCACGTGCCCGGCGATACCTGCGGATGGGTCACGCCCGAACCAGCGGGGTAATCTCCTCTGGGAATGCCGGACGTCGGCAGACCTCGGTCGGGAGCAAGCGAGCCGCCGGCGCCGTCGCGCTCCGTTCGCTCGGCCGCCCAGGGCGGGAAACTCAACCTCGGAGGAAGACTGTCCTGGTCCCCAGCTGACGAGGCCCGGCACTGCCAACGGGAAGGATCTGTCACGAGTAGCGCGCCCAAAGGAGCCAGCGCCCCCTGCGGTCGAGTAAAGAAGTACGCTTCTTCCAGAGCGGGGTGCTTCAGCATGCACTGGCCGACCGGCATTGCGAATGCGCACGTGGAAAGCGTCCACGAGTCCGTGATCAGGGGTTGGCCGCAAAGAGACCCAAGAGGACCTGGGTAGGCAGAGATGCTGGCAGGAGTCCGCTCCACGGTGGATGGCGCGTACGGCCCCGCATGCGCTGCGGTAGACGACCGGTCTGAGCGGACTAGCGGCCAAGCGGCACCACCTGCACCGAGGAGCGCCGCGCGGGTTCGTCGACCTGATCGAGTAGGGCCACCACCATCGAACTCAGGTCAATCTGGCGCACTCAGACCGTCCACTGCCCCAAGAGCGGTAGCGCTTGATGCCGCCAACGACACCCGACCGCGGCCGATCGTCCTCTCGATCGGATTCGTATGCCGTGGTCGGGTCGCTCACCTCCACCCGGCTCGTCCGCATCGCAGACTCGATCGGTTGACCAGCGAGACCATCCCGTTCATCGCCGAGCCGAGCGCAGGTGGCCCCCTCTCGCCTCACCATGCCGGTCCGCCGGAGTCAAGGATTCGGCTTTCTCGGTCCCAACGGCTGCGGCAAGACCACCATGGTCAAGGTGCGCCTCGGCCTGGCATCGCTGCACCCGCCGCCGGGTCGGCTATCTCCCCGAGCTCTTCGGCTACCAGGGCTGGCTCACCGCGCGCGAGGTCCTCGGTCTCCACTGCAAGCTGCCGAGTTGCCCCGCCCGGACTGGCGGCGGGAGATCGACGCCGCTTTGGCCACGGTCGGCCCGGGGGAGCGCGACCGGACCCGGGTGGCCACCTTCTCCAAGGGGATGCAGCAGCGGCTGGGGCTGCCCGTCGCCCCCCTCGGCAACCCGGAGCTGGTCATCCTCGGCGAGTCCCCCTCGGCCCTCGACCCCGTCGGCCGGCACGACACCCGGACCTTCATCCGCACCCTGCGCGATCGAGGTGTGCGGTCTTCCTCAACTCCCACCTGCTCAGCGAGGTCGAGCTGGTCTGCGATCAGGTGGCGGTGATCTCGCGCGGACGCCTGATGGCCTCCGGCGCCATCGAGGGTCGCCCCGGTCCCGACGCCATGCACACCGGTTCGCGAGTTACGGATGAGTGCGACAGTGCCGCGATTCGGCGGTTGGTCGGAAATGACGCGCTGGGTGAACTTCGCATGCCAGAGCCGGTGACTTGCTGGTACCAAAGTGGTATCATCAGCCCGTGGCCATGACCGTCCGCACCGACCCGGAGATGGAGAGGGCCCTGACCGCGCTGGCTCAGGCCGAGGGCGCCTCCCGGCAGGAGGTCATCCGCCGGGCCGTGCTGGATCGCTACGAGCGTCAGGGCCACCGCGCCCGGGTGGGAGCGAGCTCAGAGAGGCTAGCAAGCCGCTGGGGAGACGTCATCGAGCGGTTAGGCCGCGTGTGACCGATGTCGAGTACCTGGACCTTGAGGACCTGCTGGGGCTGGTCCGAGCTCTCGGGGTCGGACCCGTTCGGGATGTGGGCCTCCTTGACTCAGCGGCTGCCCGGCCGCGGTCGAGCGCCTTCGGAGAGAACGCCTACCCCAGCCTCGATCTCAAAGCTGCGGCGCTGCTCCATTCGATCGCCCGGAATCACGCCCTGGTAGACGGCAACAAGCGCCTGGCCTGGCTAGCGACAGTGGTCTTCCTGGATCTGAACGACCTGGCCCCGGATCTCGATGACGACGCAGCCTTCGATCTGGTCATGGACGCTGCTCAGGGCACCGTGGAGGTCGAGGAGATCGCGGCGCGACTCCGCGTCGTTCGGGCGGGCGCGAATTGAAACCACGTGCCCCGCGTCAGAGGACTTTCTTGCAGGCATGCTGTCCGCCGCGCACCAAACCTCGTCCTACGGCAGAAGCGCCAGCAACGCGCTCCAGCGGCGCTGCGCGGCCGATCTGAATTCAGCTCTGAGCACCTTCCTTCCAAGCTGGTGGGGATCTTCCCTAACTCGGCCTCCCTGCTCCGCCTGGCCACCAAGGTCCAACATGCCCTCCGTCTCACGGCGGAATCCACTCATCCGCTGACGTCGGTGCCCCGCCCGCTTGTGACTTCGCTGCCGCACACACGTTCTGACGACAACCCGGGTGAATCGAAGTGGACCGCAGCGGCACCTGCTGAGATCAAGATTGGGAGCCGACGGGGAGATTCGAACTCCCGGCCAGCGGTTTACGAAACCGCGCCTGCTGAGATCGCGGTCGGCCGCACCTGAGAGCGCCTGACTGCAAATATGACTGCAATTGTGCCGCACTGGCAATGTCGGCACCCGGCATTTGTAGGTCGACTCGAAGCCAGCCGTCTGCGCGCTGGCGCCACCACATTCTTGGCCGTCTCGGTCAGGAGAACCAACGTCGGACTAAGACGGTGCCGGTCCAGAAGCGACCGGGACCGGCACCGCCGTCGCGCAGGACCAGTCATGGGTATTGGGCCCAAAGGAGCCATCGCCCCCTGCGGTCGAGGAAGAAGTACGTCTCTTCCAGAGCGGGGTGCTTGAGGGTGCACTGCTCGATCGGCATTGCCGATCCGCATGTGCCAAGTGCCCAGGAGTCCGTGATCAAGGCTCGTCCGCAAAGAGACGCGAAGGGACCCGCGTGGGGAGAGCTGATGGCGGGGGCCATGGTCACCGTCGATAGCGCGTACTGTTTCCCAGGCGCCGAGGCAGACGACCGGTCTGAGCGCACCACCGGCCAAGCAGCCCGATCTGCACGGAGGAGCGCGAAGTGGGTGGTAGCAGCTGTTTCTAGCTCGTTGAAGGTAGCCAGGATCTCCGCCTGAGGGCGCGCACTCGGCGTTACCACCCCGCCAAGACTCGGACACATGAAGGTGGCACCGGCCACAAAGGGAACACTCCCAGGTCCGGTCGGCTTGTGCGGTGGTGGGTAGAACAACTTGCTGAAGCTGGTGGCTCCTACGGTGGAACGTCTCTCCCGATGGCCGAAGAGAGGCGCCGTGGCCGTAAGAGCAAGGGCAACTATGACCGCCGTGGCGACTGCGGCCACCACTGCCCACCAGACACGCGGACCAGCGCGGAGCTCCCTCCGCGTCGGGGGACTGGCCGGGATTGCGCGGTTGGGCCTGGCGGCGACCAAGCCCGTTAGTAGCGAGTGCAGCTGGTCCTCAATGTCATTTCCCATCGCAGAGATCCTCTCGCAACCTTTTCAGCGCACGGGCATAGTGGCTCCGGACTGTCCCCGGCCTCTTCCCCACGATCGCCGCCGTCTCGTCTAACGTGTACCCTGCGCCTATGTGCAGAGCCAGGACAGCCCGCTGGGTTAGAGGTAATCCCGAGTAGGCGCGCTTTAGGTCGAGTGAGACCTCGGGGCTGAACTCCGATATCTCGCTCCTGGGCAGTCGCGGGAGTGCCCTCTGGCGAGTCTCCGCCCGACGGCGTAGGTCGATGCATCTGCGAACGCAGACCGTTGTGAGCCAGGCAGTCGGCGAGTCGATCTCACCGAGTCGGCTGCGACGGTGCCAGGCAGATTCGAAGGTGCTCTGAACCGCGTCCTCCGCTCCAGCGCGGCTCCCCAGGATCGCGAACGCAAGGCCAAAGAGGCGGTCCGTCTCGGCCTCCAAGAGGTTCTCGAAGCAGCCCGCGTCATACTCGCTTCGCCGGAGGTCACTCACTCGCATCTACTGGTCAGTCGCAGTAGCCCGGCGATTAGGTTACCGGGACCAAAACCCAAGAACGGCGCACCCGGCCGGCGGGGCCGACGAACGCCCAGGGCCAAAGATAGGTCAACGACTGGAGTGGGCACCCCGGTGGACCGGACGCTGCCCAGCCCGATCCGACGCCGACAAGCAGGAACCCGCTGTTGAAGGCTCCGGAGTCCAGCCCTACAATCCCCGAATGACCAATCGAGCCCGCACCGAGGCAGGCACTTGGGGAGCGACGCCGATGAGGGGGCGATCGGTCAAATCAGCCCAATGCATTACCGGTTGGCTGGCGATCGTCGCCGGATGCCTGATGGTAGCCGGCAGCCTGCTGCCCTGGATATCCGGCTTCGCTGATATCACCGGGTATGTCAGCCAGAACCTGTCCCAGCTCAGCTATACCGACACTTCCACAGTCGACGGCTTCTTCGGCATCGGTCTCGGTGCGGCGACCATCCTGTTTGGACTGGCTCGCTTAGCACCGAGCTTCATACCCAACCAGTTTGCCCGTTCACCAGGTTGGCCGGCTCTCGGCTGCGCCATGCTGCTTTCGGTGGACGTCCCTCGCGCCATACAGGTGGTGACTATCGTCAATCGAGCGCCCAGAGGCGGAAACCACGCCGAGCTCGGGGTTGGGATCGTCGTCTTCGGGGCGGGCATGGTTCTCGCCACCGCCTCCGCGCGCCTAAGCCAGTTGGCGAGCTCACCGGCCTCCCCGTCGCCGGGGACATCATGATGGGGGAGTGATCCAGCGCGCCACTTTTGCAGCCCCTCAAGGCCACCGCTGCGGGACAAGTGGAGCTCTCGGTCGAGTCGTCACCGTCCGGTCGATCGATCGGGCGGACGGCATAGGCTCGGCAGCAGGGCGTCCACGGGGCTAGGATGGCGTGGGATGCACTTCCGGGCAGGCTTGGATCAACGCGCCGAGTGCGACTGTCCACTGGGCGGACTGGGCACCGACGATCCGGCCGAGCTCGCCCTTGAGAGGACCAATTCGGCGGATGATCCGCGCGTGGGCGCCCCAACCCAGAGCGGCCAACACGAGACAGGGGTGAAGCTTTCTCTAGCTATCGGCGCACTCGGGCAGCGAAACCTCGTGGTTGCCGTAGGGCTACTACTCCTAGTGACGGTGGCCGGGTGCGCGGCGACCAACTCCGTCTCGCACCGAGTTCCTTCCACTAACCGTAGCCCGTCCCTGACGGTTCGCATCTCCGCCGTTAATGCGCTATACGCCAACCTGCCAGGCGCATTCACGGCGACCTTGATCGCCAACCCGCCCCGGGTGTCAACTTCAGCCAAGCGTGCATCCAGAGAGGCGATCGAGGCTTGCAATTGGGGCGCCGGGACCGAGACCGTGGCCACCGCCTTGGTCGATACAAGCCAGGGGCCAAATCCCCAGTGGGTCGTCTTCCTGAATCCGCCAGGATGGCATATAGGCTTGTCGACGGGACCGGACAAGAACCACATTGTCCGGAACTGGTATGCGGCCTTTGTTCCGTTGCGTGGCTCAAAGTCGGTATTCTGCACCTCCGGCAGGTCCCGTCGGCTACTTCCTCTGCCGGTTTTCGGCTCTCACGGGTAGAGTCCGCTCCGCTGCCGTTCCCCGAAGGCGAGCGGTATGGCTTGCCCATCCAGCCAGCGTCCCCTATCGGGGTGGCCCTCGATGTAGCATGGCTTCATGCCGACCAAGGTGAGGCGGCTCACGACCCTGATCGTCCCGGTCCTGGTGGTGCTCGGCATTGCGCTCGCGTCGGTTACCCCCACCTCCACCAGAACCCTCTCGGCCACCTCTACAGGCGCTGGCCTCGGGTCGGTGACCGGTTTCCTGGACACCTGCTCTGGAGTCCCTCTCTCCCCCCTCATGAGCCCATACACCTTCGGGACCGTGCGCATCCTACCGGGACGGATCCGCTGGACCCGAGTGACACCCGGCCAGTGGAAGGAATCACTGCCGACCGCGGTGGTAGCGCTGGCCAGGGTGACCCCCGAAGTTCCATTCCAATTTGCTGTGCGGCCCGGTGAATACGTCCTTGTTGGGAACTACGGCCACGGCAGCAACGTGTACCCTGCAGTGCCGGTCAAGATCAGGCTAGGTCGCTCCCGCCGGGTCAACATTCCCAATGAGTGCATTTAGCCGACGGCGTCGAGCCCCGACGGGCGTCTCGTCGGTTGGGCCTTTTCACCCCGCCGACTGGCCGAGGATGGCCAGACTTGTGTTTAGGTATCGGCCCCTATCCCTGGGCGGGCAGATGCATCAGTCCTTGTGATGGCGGAACCAATTGCTATCACCATGCTGGCAACCCTCGATCGTCGCCACTTCGGCGTGGTTCGGCCAGAACACACCACGGACTTTACCCTCCTGCCATGAGCGAGCTAGGGAATAGGGCCGAGGTAATCCTCCCCTCAGGTAAATGTCAGAACTCGACCGGTCCT
Source organism: bacterium (assembly GCA_021817025.1). The sequence goes on along the minus strand of JAKAWF010000009.1, from coordinate 4,651 downwards.
AGTCAGCACCAGCGTGATCTGAATCCATGGGCCGAGGCTGGGGGCGGTGGCCACATGGGCTCGAAGGCCACGTTTGAGGCAGGCCTGCGCCTGCCAATGGGTAGCGGACCACCGCGGGCGAGAGCCTCTTCTTGCGCCCGGCGCCGGGGTTTCCCCCTCGTCGACCTACATCAGCCGGAGCGCCCCTGGCTGGTGCTCATCGACCTCAAGGGCGGGGTTGAGCTTGCTCATTTCGGCCTCCGGCGCACGCCCTCTACCCGGTCGCCGGCACCGTAACGGCAGCCGCAAAGACTGTGATTCGCGTCTGGGTGGAACTGGACCGACGGCGCTCCGCGGTACGGCGGGGGATGAGGCGGGCGCGTCAGATGCCCCCGCAAGTTGGCCCCGGATCCTGGTCGTGGTGGACGAGGTGGCGAAGACCACGGTCCGCGACCTCGGCGACGACCGAGCCGCCCGTGGCGCCAAGCAGGCCGCCACCCGGCGGCTCGGGGAGATCGCCAGGCTCCGGAGATCGGTGTACCTCCACCTCGCCTGCTGCACCCAGCGGCCGGACGCCGATGCGGTGCCGGGCAGCTGGGGGCCAACCACGATGGCACGGTTGCCTTCCGGGTCGGAGCCGCGATCAACGGTTTCCCCGCCGCTCGGCAGCGACCCAGCCTGTCTGCTGCCCCGCACCCCGGCCAGGCGGTTTCGGCCCACGAGACCGGGAAGGAGTTCCAGGCGGTCGCCTGCTCGGTGGACGAGAGCCGGGAAGTGCTACTCGCCAGGTGGGGTTCCGGGAGAGTCTCACCGACCACTGGCCCTGTCACACAGTGGTCGGAAAATACACGCCTCCACTTGCCGGGGGAACCTCTCGGCCCCGCCGAGGCGACCTGGGGATGTCTGGCACATGGGCCGACACCAACTACGGAGTCCTCCCCAGGCGAACTCTCACAGGCGGTGCTGTGCCCGGCAGTGGCAGGTGCAGCAACACACGGCTAAAGCGCGCTGTCCCCTCGATGAGGCTGGAGTCCAGACCAACTGGATCCGCCACGTGCCAGATCGGACCTGACCTCTTCAACGGGCCAGACCACCCTCGCTCTCGCGGCCGCCGCGATGAGTTCTGCGCCATCCACGGACGCGGTGGACTCGGGTACGTCGAAGTCGGGCCAGGCACAGACGAACTTCAGCGGGCCGGGTGGCGGGAGGGGCCACACCCAGTAGCACTGCCGCCACGCCAAGTTGCTACCCGATCCGTCCCGACCCCATAGAATCGGTCCGGCGCCGGGATCCGCGATAGGTCCGGGCCCGGCCCCTGGCAGGTTGGTCACCTTGCGTCCATCGGAGAACTCAAGACCGAACCTGAGGAAGTGCGGCGGGAGTTTGCCGTTGGTGATCTCCTCTGGGGAAACGACCAGGAATTGACTCGTGTTGGGTTCCTCCGCCGAGGGCAGAGCCTTCACCCGGACGACCAAGTCAAATTCAAAGCCGGTCGGATAGGCAGCCCTGCCCCGCAGAGCAACGACCGCAGTTTCCGAGGCAGCCAAGAGCAGTTCCAGTGGTAAGGCGCCCGGGATGACATTGTCGGGCGGCCCGACCCATTCGGGCCGGACCTGAGGCGAGACCCTAGAGGCAGCCAAGCCTATGCCTCCCCATCGTCCGGCCAGAGTGCAGTGGCGCCCGCAGCAGCTGCGAGGATTGCGCCAGCATCTACGATAGCCTGGGTCTCCGGGATCCCCAGGACCGGCCAAGCGCAGACAAAGGTGATCGGGCCAGGTGGCGGTAGCGGCCAGACCCACATGCGTTGCACCCACTGGCCGTTGCTCCCAAAGCCGTGCTGGGGACTCAGGCGGGGAAATCGCGGGTTTGGATCCGATGGATCCTCCCCCGGGTTGGCGCCTCCGGCGACACGCCCATCCGCGAAGTGGATCTCGAACCGGAGCGCGTCGGGGCCGCGCCGCGGATCGAAATAGAGGCCGTGCCTGACTGGCTCCGGGCGGCCGGTCTGTCGCCACTTGGCAACTATGTCGACTCCGAAACCTGTGGCGCAGGCTCGGGCGCCGAAGACGGCGACGGCCGCCTGCTCGGACTGGCCCATGAGCAATCGGTCTCCGAAGGGAGCCGGAAGGACGTTGTCCGGTACGCCCGCCCAAGGAGGACGCGCCCCGCGGCGGGGAATCTGAGCCGACGTTGGCAGATGCTTCTCGTCAAAGAACGACACTCCGACTCCTTCCGATACCGAATCGGGGGCCCGCTCATCGTCACCGCGAGCGCGACAGTTGGCGCTCACGGGACGTCGCCATGATGCAGCTATAGACGGCCGGTGTCAAATCCCAGGTCTGGTCGGCGCGCCTTAGAGAGATGGTTCAGCTCGAGGGGCAGGTGCAACCCCAGTGACGCTCTCGAGCGTACCCTCGGGCGGCTCAAGCAGACGTCCGAGCCGCTCTGCGGCCTGGCGCTTGAGACTCGGCAGCAGTCCCGCGTAAGTGCTGGCGGTAAGAGCCACGCTCGTATGCCCCAGAAGGTGGCTGACGGTCGCAAGGTCCGCGCCCGAACCCAGCATCAGGCCCGCGTAGGCGTGCCTGAGGTGATGCCAGCGGATCACTGGAATGGAAGACCGCTCCAGTGATGTCTCGAAACTGTGCGTGATCGCCGTGCCATTGCGAGGTCGTCCCAGCCGGGTCGTGAATACCAAATCTGGAAGAGGCTCGAGCCACCGGGCACCAGCGGAAGCCCGGGCGTGAGCTTGAGAGTCTCGCTCCTCCCTAAGCGCGACTGCGGCCGCCCCGGTGAGCGGGATGGTCCGTCGAGAGCTGGTTGACTTGACTTCCACCAGCCGGTACTCGCCCTCGATCCGCTGGAGGGACTGGGTGACATGCAGCTCTCGATGGTGCAAGTCGACATCCGGCCACCGCAGGCCGAGCAGCTCACCTTGCCGTAGGCCGGTGTGAATTGCGAGCGACGCCAGGCGGCGCAGCGAGGCGTCCTCCAGTGCCGCCAGGACAGCGTGTGCCTCCGATGGGGTTAGAACGCGAGGAGCCGTGTGAGGCACTCGAGGCGCCGACGCGAGGGCGGCGCTGTTGCTGGCTAAGAGGCCCCACCGCTGGCCGTCGTGCAGAGCCGCTCGCATGACTGCGCGCACGTGCGCACACGTTCTAGGGGACAGCCCAGCGGCGTGGAGGGCCGCCAGTCCGACTTCGACCTCCTGAGGCGACAGGCTGCGAAGCCGAGTGCGCCCCCAAGTCGGGAGGATCTGGAGGGTGACCAGCTGACGGTACCTTCGGGCCGTACTCTCGCGCAGCCGTGGAGTGACCTGCTCCAGCCACTGGCTGCAGAAGGTTCCCACGGTGAGACGCTCTGGCGGAGCTGGCAACCCTGACGCGGCCTCGCGCTGGAGCCTCTGCAGAGCCAGAGCCGCCGCGTCGCGAGTACGGGCGTAGGCTGACCTCCGCCTGCCGTCCGGGAGGCTTACTTGGGCGAGCCAGCGCCCGTCTTGGCGCTTTGAAATACTGCCCTCGTGATTGCCTCGGCGTCCGACTCTGCCCTTCATATCCAGACTCTATGTCCGCTCTGCGACCGCCGACCACCTGCCCCCCATCAGCCTACAGCGGCCACGGTAGGTGTCGGGGGGAAGGTGAGGCGTCCACGGCACCTTCCCATATGTCTACGGGGGGCACGATCTCGGGATTCGCAGGACGCTCCGCTCCCGTGATGGGTCGCGCTGACCAGCCATAGCCATCGGGCTACGCCAGGCCCGGCTGACGCCCCTCGGGGCCGACAATCCAAGTGTGGGACCATGGCGCGATGGTCCTGGTGCCCACGAACTCGCAAGTCAATCGGGCAGGACAGACCATCCGCAAGTTCCCTGTCGAGGCTGAGCCTTGGTCGGAAGACCGCCTCCGGTCAGCCTATGAGGTGCTGGTCGTCTTCAGAGCAGCCCACCAATACCCTCTGATCAAGGCGAACATGGGACTGCGCTCCGTCTTGAGGACAGAGGAGTGCCAGGTGGAGGTCACCCAGCGCCTGAAGCGTATTCCCACCATCGTTGACAAGCTTCGGCGGGAGCCAACTATGCAGCTAGCCAAGATGCAGGACATTGGAGGCTGTCGGGCCATCGTAGAGAGCGTGGCGGAGATCAGGAGTGTGGAGCGGCGCCTGTGCAGGAACCGGCCGCCGCTTCGGGTGGCGGACTACATCGGTGCCCCGCGAGCCTCAGGTTACCGAGCGGTCCATGTCGTCGTCTCATACCCGGACCAGGACGGCGTGGCCAGGGCCATCGAGGTCCAGTTGCGGACCCGGATCATGCATGAGTGGGCTGTCACCGTCGAGCGCCTCGGAGGGCGTATTGAAGCTGACCTCAAGAGTGGCATCGGTCCGCGGCCGGTGCTCGACTTCCTAAGGACGGCATCCGCCGCTATGGCGATTGAGGAGGCGGGAGGAATGGTGGCTCGCGAGTTAGCGGCGGAAGTGGTCACGTTGCGGGCTGCCGCGATGCCATACTTGGAACGAAACTCAGGGAGGAACAAGCCATGAGCGAGTCGATCCAACACTTCCTGCTGGTCTTCGATCATGCCAAAGGCGAGTTGGTCGAGGTCCAGGAGTTCGGGTCTGATGCCGCTCGCGCCCTGGCGGCCTATGCGGACAAGGAACGAGACCTGCGGACGAGCCCTTC
>JAKAWF010000276.1 GCA_021817025.1 bacterium | reverse complement strand
GACTTCTCCGATCTCGACCCCGCGCGCACCGTGCTGCAGACCCTGCTCGACGACCACCCCCACGCCCTGACCGAGCGGGCCCGCTCCGTGCTGGGGGCGATGCTCTTCAGCGGCGACCGCGCCGAGGCGGTGGTGGGCGATTTGTCGGGCGGTGAGAAGGCGCGGGTGGCGCTGGCGCGCCTGGGCATGGACGACGCCAACTGCCTGCTCCTCGACGAGCCCACCAACCACCTGGACATCCCTGCCCAGGAGGTCCTCGAGCAGGCGATTGCCGACTACCCCGGAGCGGTGGTCCTGGTCTCCCACGACCGCTACTTCGTGGACGCGGTGGCCGGCCGCATCATGGACGTGAAGGACGGCCAGCTGCTGGAACGCCGATCCCCGCAGGTCGCCCCCGGCAGCGGGGCCAGGCCCTCGCCCGGGCGCGGCTCGAGCCAGGGGGCGAGACCGGTGCCCAAGCGAACGCGCGTCAAGGCCACTCCCCCACCCGCGCTCAGCCGGGCGGCGGCCGAGCGCAGGATCAGCAGCCTGGAGGAGGAGCGCGAGCAGATCGGCACGCGACTCACTGATCCCGCCACCCATCGGGCCGCGGACCAGGAGCGGGGCCTGCTGAAACGCCTTGGCGAGATCGAAAAGGAGCTGGCCTCGACCTACGCCACGTGGGTCGGGCTGGAGGCCAGCACCGAGCGGTAGACCTCCGCCACCCGGGGCCGGACGGCGTCCCAGGAATACCTGGAACGCACCACCTCGATCCCCTGGGCGGAGAGATCCCGCCACCGGCTCCCGTCCAGGAGCAGAGCTTCGACCTGGGCGCGGAGCCCCTTCTGGTCGTCGGGCGGGACCAAGATGACGCCCGTGTCTTTGATGTCGCGCAGGCCTGGGACGTCGAAGGCGACCACCGGGGTTCCGCACGCCATCGCCTCCAGGGCGACCAGTCCCAGCCCCTCGTACTTCGACGGCATGACGAACACTCGGGCCCGCCCGTAGGCCGCCCGCAGCTCCTCATCCGAGACCCTGCCCAGGACCCTCAGCCTTCCTCCCAAGTGCTCGGCGGCGCCGAGCGCGGCGTGGTAGAGCACCCCCTCGCCGCAGACCTCCGCCTCCAGTTCCGGATGCACTTGAGCCAGGGCTCGGAACATGGCCACGAAGTACTGCACCCCCTTGGTGGGAATGAGGCGCCCGGCGAACATGATGGTGGTGCGCTCCCCGTCCTCGGGCGGGGACAGCCACCGGGTGTCCACTCCCGACGGGATCACTGAGATCCTGGCCTTCCTGACCCCGGAGTCAGCCATCAGAGAGGCGGCGGTGGAGGGGGACACCGCGATCACATGCTCCGCGAGCCGGTAGCCCTTCGACTCCAGATAGCCCATGGGCATGGTCGTGAGGTTGCGCCCATGGGCGGTGCGGTAGGTGTGGTGAGAGGTGTACACCAGGGGCGCGCCAGGGGGGTGGCGGCGGAGCATCACCCCCCCAGGGCCGCCCTGGAAATGCCAGATGTCCGGCCGGACCGATTCCGCCACCATCCCCATCCGCGAGCGCAGGTACAGGGAGAAATCGAGCGGGGGTCGCCTGGTTCGCCGGGGGATGTCGGCCCCCTCGCCCCAAGGACCCCGGCGAGGACTGATCATGGTGACCTGGTAGCCCTCCGCCGGCATCTGCTGCTCGAGGGCGGCCACATAGCGCCCCTGGCCGCCGATCGCGGGAACGTCGTCGAAGGATACAACCGCGACTCGCGACGTCAAACTTGACACCTCACACAGAAGACGGTGGTCCGGCCGGCGACCCGAGCCTGGCGCAGAATACTGCCGCAGCGTACGCAGGGTAGCCCTCCTCGGCCATAGACGAACAGCGTCTCAAGGGCCTCGCCCCTGGCCCCGAAGCCGTCCCGGTAATCCGAGAAGGAGGTTCCCCGGCGCTTGATCGCCTCCGCCATCACGACCGGAAGGGCTCGCAGCAGGCGCTGCCGCTGGGCGGCGGTGAGGCGCCAGGCGCGGTGTGAGGGTCTGACCCGGGCCAGAAAGCACGCCTCGTCGGCGTAGATGTTGCCGCAGCCGGCGATGACCGACTGGTCCAGCAGGACCGCCTTGACGGGACGGATGGAGTTCCGCAGCACCTCGTTCACCGGGCCCTCGGCGAAGCGTGGGGCGAAGGGTTCGGCGCCCAGGCTCGGCATCACCCCCGCCCGCTCCAACTCCTGCGACCCTCCCAGCAGCAGCCGCCCGAAGCGGCGAGGGTCCCGATAGCGGAGCTCGGCCTGCGAGTCCAGACGCAGGCGCAGATGGGTGTGGGGCCGGACCGGGTCCGACGGCTGATCGAGGGTCAGGTTCCCGGTCATCCCCAGATGGACGACCAGCAACTGCCGGGAGGCCAGCCTAAGCTGGATGAACTTTCCGCGCCGGCTGAGGGCGAGCGCCAGCTGACCGAGCAACCCCTCCTCGAACCGGTCCGCGACGGGATAGCGAAGGACCGCCGGATTGAGGTGGACCACCGCCTCGATGCGCCTTCCCACCACGTGCGGTCGGAGGTCCCGGACGATGGTCTCGACCTCCGGCAGCTCCGGCACCGTCAGGCCCCGGGGGGAGCGACCGCAAAGGGAGCCATGTCCCGCCAGTTGGGCCCGGCCTTCAGGTCCACCACCAGAGGCACCCGCAGTTGAGCCACCCCGCCCATCCCCTCACTCGCCACCCGCCCGACCATCTCCAGCTCGTCCGCGGGGGCCTCGAAGACCAGCTCGTCATGCACCTGCAGCAGCATGTGCGCCCGGCTGCCGGCCGCCGCCAGACCGGCCGCGGTCCTGATCATGCCCAGCTTCATCAAGTCGGCTGCGGAGCCCTGGATCGGCATGTTGATGGCCATGCGCTCGTTCGCCTCTCGGACCTGGCGGTTGCTGGAATTGATCTCAGCCAGGTACCGCCGCCGCCCCATCAGAGTGCTCACGTAGCCCAACCGGCGGGCCTGCTCCCGGACCGACTCAAGGTACCCACGGACCTTTCCGAAGGTGGCGAAGTAGCGCGTGATGAACTCCTCGGCCTGGGCGGCTGGAATGCCCAGGTCGCGGGAGAGCCCGTAGCCGGAGAGCCCGTAGAGCACCCCGAAGTTGACCACCTTCGCCATCCTGCGCTGCTCTTGGGTCACCTCCTCACGCCCAACCGAGAAGACCTGGGATGCGGTGTCGGAGTGCACGTCGTCGCCCCTGGCGAACGCCTCCATGAGCTGGGGGTCCTGGCTGAGATGGGCAAGCACCCGCAACTCGATCTGGGAGTAGTCGGCGGACACCAGCAGCCAGTCTCGAGGCCCGGGCACGAAGGCCGCCCTGATTCGCCGCCCCAGCTCGGTGCGCACCGGAATGTTCTGCAAATTGGGGTCGCTGGAGGAGAGCCGCCCGGTGGCCGCCACCGCCTGATTGAAGCTGGTGTGGATCCGGCCGTCCTGGGGGTCCACCAGCTCCGGCAGGGCGTCGATGTAGGTGCTCTTGAGTTTGGTCAGCTGGCGCCACTCCAGCACCAGCGGGATGATGGGATGGGCCTCGCGCAGACCCTCCAGAGCCTGGGCGTCGGTCGACCTGCCGGTCTTGGTCCGCCTCGAGCTCTTCAGGCCCAGTTCGTCGTAGAGCAGGGCGGACAGCTGAGGCGGTGATCCGGGCGAGAACTGGTGTCCCGCCAACCGGAACATCTCGCTCGCGAGCTCCCGGACCTGGATCGTGATCTCGAGCGAGATGGCGCTCAGCTGCTCCACATCGAGCCGAACCCCGCGCGTCTCCATCGCCGCCAGAATGGCGGTCACGGGCAGCTCCAGGTCACGGAGCAGGGAGGTTGCGCCGACCGCCTCCAGGCGGTCCGCGAGGGGCCGGCGGATGGCGGCCGCGCACGCCGCCTCTCCCGCATGGAGCCGCGCGCTCCCGGCCACCTCCAGCTGGGAGGGCAGCAGCCGGCCCGCGCCCCGGCCCAGGATCTCGTCGGCATCGGGTGGCTCCGCTCCCCCATACTCCTGGCTGAGCGAAAAGAGGCTCGGTGTTCGGCCCCTGGAGTCCGCCAGGTAGGCGGCCAGAACGCAGTCGAAGCCGGCCCCGGAGAGCCCCCAGCCAGCGCCCTCCAGAGCCAGCAGCTCGTCCTTCAGTTGCAGCGCCGACTTGGTCACATCCGGGTCCGACAGGAGTGCCCGCAGTGGCTCCAGTTCGTGCTCGGAGAGACCCTCCCCCGGGCCGGCGCTCAGGGGCAGATACCAGCTGGCCCCATCCTCCAGGGCCAGGGCCAGCCCCACAATCCTGCCCCGGCGCCGGGGCGGGTCGGCTGCCACCCGCACCGTGAGGGGCTGTCCGGACTCCCGAATTCGTTTGATCGCGACCTCCAGCCCGGCGCGATCCCCGATCACAACCGGGGGCTCGTACGGTGCCCGGAGCCCGCCGGCCTGGCCGCGCTTGGCCGAAGCCGGCAGCCGCGCCACCAGGCTGGGCATGCCCACCTCCTCCAGCAGCTCGCGGGCGGCCGCATGGTTGTAGTCGTCGACGCGACAGCGCTCGAGGTCGAGCCGCACCCCGGGGACGTCGCGCACTATGGTCACCATCTCGCGACCGAAGCGAGCTTCCTCCAGATGGGACTCCAGGGTGGCGCGGACCCGCCCGGAGGCCATCTGCGGCACCGCCGCCAGGATCGAGTCCAGATCCCCGTACTGCTGAAGCAGGGTGGTGGCCGTCTTCTCGCCGATGCCGGGAACTCCGGGGATGTTGTCACTGGCATCTCCCCGCAGGGCCTTGAAGTCGATCATCCGAACGGGGTCGAAGCCGTAGCGGGCCCGGACCGCCGCCGGGTCGTACACGACCGGGTCGCTGCTCCCGCGGCGGCTGGTCTGGACGAAGGTCGACTCGTCCACCAGCTGGATGAGGTCCATGTCCCCGGTGAGGATCACGGTCTGGCAGCCTGCCTCGCGGGCCTGCTCTGACAGGGTCCCGAGGACGTCGTCGGCCTCGTATTCGGGAATGACCACGACCGGGATGTTGAGCGCCTCTGTGATCTGCTGGCAGACCGGGATCTGGGCGATCAGCTCGCCCGGAGTGGGCAGCCGGTGGGCCTTGTAGGTGGCCAT
>JAKAWF010000275.1 GCA_021817025.1 bacterium | reverse complement strand
CGGAGGCCGAGTCAGTTCGCAGGCGAATCGAACCGGATTCTCCGGCGACGTCCGGCTGTATCTTCGGGTCTCATGACTCCTGACGTCCCGGAGCTGACGATGTCCGATCTCGCTGCCTGGCGCGGGTGGCTTGAGAAGCACGCCTCGGACTCGGATGGTGTCTGGCTGGTTCTGGCCAAGAAGGGGACCACCCGGCCGACTTCGCTCACGTACGACCAAGCACTCGAAGCGGCTCTCTGCCACGGCTGGGTCGACGGGCAGCTAGCCCGGGCCGACGCCGGTACCTTCCGACGAAGGTTCACGCCCCGGCGCCGAGGCAGCGCTTGGTCGAAACGAAATACCACCCTGGCCGAGCGGCTGATCGCCGAGGGCCGGATGCACCCGGGCGGGCTCGCCGCCGTGGCCCGAGCCAAGTCCGACGGAACCTGGGAAGCTGCGTACCACGGCGCTGCGACCATCGAGGTGCCAGCTGACCTCGCCGCGGAGCTGGACGCCGTCGCAGGCGCCCGGCAGGCGTTCGACCGGCTCGACGGGGCCAACCGCTACGCGGTGCTGTATCGGGTCACTACCGCAAAGCGTCCCGAGACTCGCCATCGACGGATTGAACAACTCGTAGCCTTGCTCGCCCGCGGTGAGATCATCCATCCGCCTCGAGCCCCACGGTAGACACAGGAGCGAGGCGGTACTTCGCTCAGCACGGTTGGCACCGGCACACAAGAGGCCGGCAGACCATTCTTTCCCCGAACCACATTGCGCCGGCGTCGGCCCACCCCTCGGCGGTCTTGACATCAGCCCTAACTACAGGCGGGGGCACGCGGGGTGGTGTGAGGGCAGGCTGCCGTGGGGCCCCCGCGCGCTCAATTGAGGGAGATGCGAGGGCGGCACACCTGAGATTGGGAATGGATGTTGGCGGAGGCGGTAGTGCGATCCTCGGCTGCCACTAGGTCACCGCGCCCACCCTGGCCGTTCGCGGCTCACGCGTTACCTGCGGCGGCGGGAAGCCGTATTCAGCACATGGACTCCCTAAGCCTGGCAACAGCAAAGTCCGTCTCGAGGCCAGTTCTGTTCACCGCCGAGGAGTTCGCTCAGGCTTACTCCGACCGGGTCCACCGATTCGCCGCGATGGCTTGCCACGGCGACCAGGACAGTGCCGATCTTGCCCAGGAGGCCCTCATTCGAGCCATACGGGCCCTCCCCAAGTTCGATCCGTCAAAGGGGCAACTGGAGCCCTGGCTTTGGGCGATCGTCCTGAACTGCGCCCGGGATGCCGGCCGTGCTTCTCGGCGGAGACTCACGCTTCTGGAGCGGTTCTCCGCCCACCAGCACATCGCTTCGGAACCCAACGCGGAGACGAGCGCGCTGAAGAACATCGCCGACGGCGAGCTGCTCGCCCTCCTCAGAACACTGCCCCTCCGGCAACGGACCGTTGTGGCGCTTAGGTACGGCGCCGGTCTCAGCTACGCAGAAATAGCTCACCAGATGAAGACCAGCGAACGGGCCGCAATCATGGCCAACAGGCGGGCCCTGCAACGACTGCGTTCCCGCTTAGAGGTGACGGAATGATGGATCGCGCCGACGACCCACTAGCCACCGACCCACTGGCCCAGCGGCTGAGCGAACTGGAGCTCCCCGTCTCCTGCCGTCCACGCCCCCTCGGGGTGCAGGGCGCCGGCGGGTCGCGTGGCCCGGCCGCGAGCGGGCTTCGGCGGCGTCGTGCCCGTGCCGCCTTGATTGCGACATTGGCGATCGTGGGCGTGCTCGCCCTCAACCTCGCCGGTGCTCGCTTCATCAGCGGTTACGAGCAGGCACTGGCGGCTGTCCCAGTGCTGGGGCAGATCACCAATGCTGAGCTGGCGGCTGCAGGCACGTCCGCGGCCCAGCTGCAACCACAGTCGGCCACGGGGACCCTGGACGGCATCGCGGTGACCATCACCGAGGCCTTCGCCGACCCCATCCGGACCACTGTCTTTGTGAAGTTCGGCAGCCCGGCCGAATGCCTTTCCAGAGGCGGCCTCTTCGCGGACATGTTCGTAAGCGACAGCCGTGGACAGGACTACCCCCTGATCTACAGCGACGGCTGCCCACGGTCCGCGTTTGCTGTGACGTTCGCCCCATTGCCGGAAGCGGAGCTGGATGGAAGCCAGCGGCTGGTCCTCCACGTCATGGTCTCGTATCAGAGCGAGAAGGTGCCTTTTACGCCTGCCAGCGCCACCGGACCAAGCCTCGACCTGCCCTTCACGGTGACGCCCGTCGCCGATGTCCAGCTGGTGCCGCCGCCGCCGGTGGTCAACCACGGGACCACCTACGCCATCCGCGGGCTCACCGTGACCGGGGACGGGCTGGATGTTACGGCAACCGTCAAGGGAAGCCTCATCGACCAGCTGTACGCTTGCGCCGCGGCCGCTCCGGCCCCACCTACGGCCACCTGCCCCACCAGTGGGGTCTCCTTCCCGGGGATGTACGTCGTAACGCCGAGCGGCGCCCGCGAATGGCCCGCTGCCAGCTACGGCGCCTTCAACAACGGCGCGGGGAAGTCAATCCGAAGTGCACTTGGGATTTCGCCCAACGGGACACAGTCGGACGACTGGCTATTCGATCTGCAGGGCCCGGGCCGGTACCAGCTGGTCTTCCAGTGGTCCGAGTATGCCGGGCCCTATCCAAGTGAGGCGGCCGCCAGTTCAGCCTTCGGGGTGGCGGAGGCCAGTTGGACGATCACCGTCCCCTGACCCAGGAGTTGGTTCTCCAGGAACGTTAGTGGGCTGCCTCGTCCCAAAGGGGCCGCGACGGAGGTCCAGAAGGCTGCGCCACTCGGGTGAGGTTGGCTGGTCACGATGGGAACCCGCCCCTGCGGGTGCGCGAGTCTCTCGTTCCAACGGTTGGTCCCCTCGGCCGGGCGACTACGGCCACCAAACCCCCCAGATCGCGCGTCCGTCGCACAAGTGCTTGGCTCCCGTGCCAGGCAGGTGAGATGTGCCACGGAGCGAGCCTGTAGGTGGCCGCGCGGCATGAAGCCACCCTCAATGACCGTCCCGCTATGGGCCGCTTCAAGAGTGGGAGCCAATCCCAGCTCGCACCGCCTCCAGGTGACCGGAGGCTCTAGGTCCCGAGGTGCACCAGGCTCACTCGATGAGCCTGGCGGCGCCCACCACAGGGGCGGTTGAGTTCCCGTTGTAGGCAACCCCGCTGGAGCTGCCGCTGCCGCCCTGGAGGCGGATCGAGTCGGCGATGACCTGACCCGAGGAGGAGCCGGCATTGGCGTTGGAGCTGAAGATGCCGTGGGGCACGTAGATGGTGCCGTTGAAGGCGAAGCTGCCGGGGTTGGAGATGGACACGACGGCCGAGAGGTTGAGGCTCGAGGTGGCCCCCGTGGTGGAGGTGCCGTTGCTGTACACGACTGGGAAGTTGGATGGAAGGCATGGCCCTGATGCGCAGGTGGGGACAAAGGGGATGGGGCTGAGGGTACCGTTGGCGGAGTTGGAGAGGGAGAAGACGCTCTGGGTGGGCGTGGTGCTGTCTGCCAGGTAGAAGCTGCAGCCCGCGTCTCCAGTGATGGAGTAGCTGCAGTTGAGGGACGACTTGTTGCCCTGGACCTGGAGCGACGCCCCGTTCTCCAGGATGAATACGCAGCCGTTCGGGTACACGTCGGCGCCATCGTCACTTTGGCAGGTGAAGGCGCCCTTGATGACCGGGAGCGCGGACGCTCCGTCCACCACGTAGACCCCGGCGGGAAAGGTCCAGTCCTGCCCGCTGTTCTGATAGGCCTTCCCGCTCTCGGTGATCCCGGTGATCTCTCCGGGGACGCCTGCCGGCATCGCCTGGTCACCCGAGAGCTCCTGCACCAGCTCCTCCGGCGTGGCGTACTCGGGGAAGTTGGGGAACCGTGCCGCCGGGAAGGAGCCCTCCATGGTGCCGTGGGGTTGGTTGGGATAGGTACTGGGATTGGGTTGGGGGCAGGGCACGGTGAGGCTGGAGGGCTCGATCGTGACCCCTGGTCCGTTGGCGCTCGGGTAGGCGTAGCTGCCGGTCCACGCCACCGGGGCTGTCCCGGTGCCGGATTGCCAGCAGGAGGGATCCTGCCAGCTATAAGGCGGGCCCCCCTCCGGGTTCGACTGGCATCCCGAGTCGGTCGACGTGCCGCAGGGGGTAGGTCCGGAGTTGAAGCCGTAGAAGTAGTTGTAGTTGGCGGCGGTTGAGCTGAAGTGAACCTGGTCGGTGAGGCCGGTCAGGCCGGCAGTGGCACTCTGGTTGGCCCCACCCGGGCAGCTGGTCCCGGCAGGGTCGGCCACTAGCGCCGCCTCCGCATTGGAGTACAGGCCGCTCACCTTGGACGTGTACGCCGCTCCCAGCAAGAGCCCGGTTCCCCCGTTGAAGTACAGCCCCCCGTTGTATCCGTGATCGGTGAAGTCACCCTGGCCGCTGTCCGAGCACTGGTCCACGAGCACCGACCCGTAAGCGGCGATGCTCCCACCGCCGGTGAGGTCCAAAAAGCGGGTGGCGAGAGCGAAGGGGAACTGCCGGGTTCCTTGCAGCCCCGTGGCGGCGGCGTGGACCCGGATGGTCGTCGGCCCGAATCCCAGGAATCCCTCGAACCCATGGATGGGGTTGAGGTGGGTGAGGTCCACCGCCACGGTCAGCTCCGGCGGATAGTCGTTCACCGTCGGGTTGAATGGGGTGTAGGGGTAGATGACGGTCGCTGTGTAGCCTCCAGCGGAGATGGTGCAGGGGGACCCGGTGCAGCTGACGCTCGCAGGCGACACCCCCAAGTTATGCCAGATGAGAGCCTGGGTGTCCGGGAGGATGGTCGTCGTATTGACACCGGTCTGCTGCGCCCCAGCCAGGGCGGCGAGGTCGGCTACGCTCTGCAGCTGCTGGCGGTTGTCGAAGTTGGAGCCCACGTCGATGGCCAGGGCCGCCACGCCCAGGACCACGAAGAAAATCAGAAGGGCCACCAGGGCCATCGCCTGGCCCCGTTCCCGGCGTCCCGGCGGATGTTCAGTACTCGTCACGGGCGCAGACGGAACTGCTCAGATAGAAGCTGCTGGGGAAGAGTGCCCCGACTATTGGCGTGATGGGCCGGAAGTAGTAGCGGATGGTGACGGTTATGAGCAGGTTGCCGCTCTGCCGGGGCGTCGAGACCA
>JAKAWF010000274.1 GCA_021817025.1 bacterium | reverse complement strand
CAGGCAGTCTCCGTCGAGATCGCCGAGGCCGAGCTACGACCGAGCACCCCCCGGGCCAGACCCCGCACCCCCCGGTCGCGAAAAACACCAGCCTCCTAGACCGGATAGAGGGGTGGCTGAATAAGATCGGCGGCAGTTCGCCCCTGGACCTAGCTTGAGTTAGTTGTCGGCTGGCTGCGAGCCCTCAGTTCGTCCAACTTCCGCACGGAAGCCTTGATACGTGCCGACCACTCGACCGCGTCTTTGAGATTCGGCCTGGGCTGCTCAGCGGCCGAATGCAGTACCTCCAACAGGAGATCGACCGCCTGCTTGGCAGCCTTGGCGCAGTAAGTGCTGTGGGCCTTGGACACACTCAACCCGAGTGGGTGTGACGCGGGGTCCTCAGCCGACTCCCCATAGTGAACGGCGCCATCCCGCAAGCTGAACAGCCAAGAGAACTCCTGAACCCAACGGTTGTTCAGCTTGCCCACCAAGAAGACTGCCTTCAGCGCTTCTCTGATGACGGCCTCTCGGCGAGCACCTTCCCGAGGGCCCGACCCCGCTTGGCCCGCCGCGGCTCTCTTGGCAATTGCCTTCACAGGAACGTGGAGCGCGTCTAGGGCAAAGGCCGCTGTCGTCACGGCTTGGATGGAGGCTCTGAATTCATCCTCCATCAGACCGCTGCGGTCGGCCGGACCTGAAGCACTCAATGCCCGCGACCTGTCCCTTTACGCAGCAGCTTCGTGCTCTATGGCGAGTTCACTCCACGTGACCCACAGTGAGTGCTTCAGTTGGACGGCCGTCGATCCGCTCGACCTGGCAATTCCTTGCAAATTGAGTGCCGCAGCGTTGTCCGCGCTGTCGAGCCCCATGCCGGCCAATCCTACGCTCCACTTCCGGCAACGTGCGTGCGGACGCCATCACGACGTGCCGAACCAGGGGCTGACTGGAACCAGTCCGGCTTCACGCTCGCCCCGTACAGTGGCCCCATGCTCCCTCCCATCATCGCCGAACCCGCTCGGCTCCTGATCGCCGGTGACACCCACGGCAACTGGCTGCACTGGAAGCACGTCCTGCTCCCAGCGGCCCGTGAGCACCAGGTGGATGGGGTGGTCCAACTTGGCGACTTCGGCTACTGGCCTCTCACTGGTGATGGCCGGGACTACCTGAAGGTCCTCACTGGCCGGCTCGCGAAGGCTGACCTCTGGGTGGTGTTCGTGGACGGGAACCATGAGGACCACAAGGCCTTGCTCGAGCTCCCCCGGCGCCCGGATGGCTTCGTGGAGGTGACAGACCGGATCCTTTGGGCGCCACGCGCGCTGCGATGGACCTGGCAGGGGGTCCGCTTCCTCGCTCTGGGCGGGGCATTCTCGATCGACCGGCAACGGCGCAAGCTCGACTCTGGACGTTGGGGATGGTTCAAGGAGGAGATGATCACCCCGGAGCAGGCCAAGCGAGCTGCCGCGGGCGGGCCTACTGATGTCCTTCTCACCCACGATGCCCCTCTGGGAGCGCGGCCGCGAGTGCGGCTGGAAGGCGTGCCCAAGTATTCACCAGGCACCCAGCAAAGCCTTCGGCTCGTACAGGAGGTTGCGGAGGCCACGAAGCCGAAGCTGCTCCTCCACGGCCACTGGCACCACTTCCAGCAGGTCATCTTGCCCGGCCAGGAGACCGAGGTCGTTGGCCTCTCAATGGACGGTACCGAGCAGAGCTGGATGGTTCTCGATCTTCCCGGGTTGAAGAACACCCACGCGCCCACGACCCAAGCGAACCTGGATCCGTTCGCCGATCTTGAAGCCCTGGGAGGGGGATACCGCTTGGCCGACGTTGAAGAGGCGCTCTTGCCTGAGCAGCTGGCTGACTTCTCGGGGTGGTTCCGCGGCCACACCGGGATGATCGACAAGACCGAGGGGCCGATCATCTACCGGCGTGACTGTGAGCGCTGGCTCCAGCAATGGTTGGCGAGACGTGAAGCCGAGGGTCACTAGCGGTGGCTGCGGCGACGCGGGGCCGACCCGCGCAGGATAGTCTTGGAGCTGGCCGGACTAGGCTCCCTTTTCTGGCTGGTTCGGGGTACGATACGAGCCATGGCGGCACTCGGAAAGTGGGAGTTCACCATGGCAAAGCTGCAGGGCAAGACGCCTGAGGAACGGCGCGAGGAAACGAGGCGGCGGTGGGAGGCCAAGGAGGCCGAGCGGGAGGGCCTGTTGGTCAACGACCCTGGGATTCGCGCGAAGGGTCGGCGCTTCATTGACAACTACCTTCGCGGGGTCTCTCGATAGATCATCCGCCTCTGCCCCACATAATCATCGGACCGCCAAGCGTCACTTTGCTCGACGGAGAGCTGAAAGTGACGCAGCGACGGTGTCCTGCATCAGCAGGTCGGACTTCGGTAGCGAGGTGAGGCGACGCAGTAGCGCTGTCACAGCTGAGTGGTTGCCCTGCCGCAACTCTGCCCACGCATCGTTCAACATGGCTAACTGCAAGTACTCAACTTCGTTGCGGACGACCGCCCAATACAAGTCAGAGTCCCGGACCCCAAGCAAGAAGGCACCGCCCTTGAAGACCCCACCAGCTTCAAGAGCGCGTAGTCGCTCACTTGCAGCCCGGAACCGCGCCAGCACATAGTCGGCGCAGGCCAGATTCATCTCCAGTATGTCGGGCCTATCGAAGCGCAGTTCTGCCGCCCTCAGCAGGTGTGGGACTCCTTCCTTCACTCGACCTTGAGAGAGGAGAGCAAAGCCAAGATTGTTGTGGGCGATCGCCAGTTCCGGGTGAGCGTCCGTGAGCGCTGTCAGGATGTCAATCGCCCTAGAGAATTCACCCCGTGCAAACGCGCCGGAAGCTTCGTTGACCTGAGGGATGTCCACGACTGCCGGGGCTAAGCCATGGCTGGCCACTCGCACTTCCAACTCGGCAGAGCCGACGACGGTGGCTCCCCTGCCGAGAACCATTCGATAGCGGCCAGCCTCCGAAAGGGTGAGTTGCTGAATGTTGATCACTAGAGGCACCGACTGAGAAGTGGGCGCGCCCTGGCCAGGGGCCGGACTAATCGCGATGGAGTGGCTCCAGACCGTTAGCCCCGAGTCGACATGGGTGAGTGATACCTCCACCACATGCTGCGACCCGTAGTCATCGGCATCGAAGACCAGCCGGAGGGCGACAGAGAGGTTTGGCAGCCGCCACGGCACGGAGGGCACCTGATAGGTGCTTAGCCCGCCGCGAATGATTGAGTACGCACCATCTCCATCCACATAGGCGTAGTGAGCCAACATCAGAAAGTCGAGCTTCATGACTTTGGCTCTTCTGACTTGGGAGAGAACCGAGGGATGGTGCGTCTGAACAGGAACTGCCAGTAATGCTCGGCGAACGCCTCCCGGGTTTGCTCGGGCAGCGATGCTATCTTCCGGCAGCCGGCCAAGATGGCCGGACGCACTACCGTGATGCGCCGGAAGTCGACGAACGACAGGGGCATCTCCGCAGGTTGATCTTGGGCGGCGAGCGGAAAGGCTGCCGCATGTTCGAAGGCGAGGATGCTCGCATGGAACGCTGGGTCTATGTCCGCGAGTGGGCGCACCATCGCTATAAGGCGACATCTGTCGTCGTTCTCAATCTCGCAGTCGTGGGAGATAAGGATCGCCTGCCGAATCAAGCCATGCGCGACCACCTCCTCCCCCGCTGGCGTTGCCCAGTTGAAGCCATCGAGCGGCGGCGGGCCAGTCGCAGAGTGAGCCGACATAAGAACGTGCCCCTTAACCTCCTTGTATCTCCGAAGGGCCACCATAGGCCACACTCGAACATCAACAAGGGGTGCGCCGTCGTAGATGTCGCCTTGGGCATCCTCATCTCCCGGCGCAAGGTAGTCGGGCACCTGGCCAGGGCCGGATCTACAGCGGGTCTAGCTCGCCTGGCAGACCACCAGAACGTACACTTGAAGGAATGCGCTGTCGGTACTCAGCCGCGAGACGGGCATAGCCAGCTCGAAGTGCATCTGTACCTGAGTTAGATGGCGCTGCGTCCGAGGCGAAGAGATCACCAAGCCCGTCAACGAGTGCGACAGCCCCAAGTAGCTCGACAACCCACCGAGGATCGCTGACCACTTGGGCCTCGACCGGGGCAAGAGACTTTGGCGGTTCCAGTGTTGCTATGGGCATGTGAGGATCATACCCTCCAGCTGGCGTTCTCCGCACTGCGGTCACCAGCGCCGCCTCTGTTGCCTTCGATCCGATCTCGCGGGCTGAGCCGCTTGTGAGCTTCCCTGGCCCTAGCCCCGGCCCGAGCTGCGCCATAGCGGTCCAGCATCGACCGAGTTGTCCAGCCCGCGATTCGCATCAAGTCTCCCTCCTCACCTCCGGCTGAGAGCCAAGAGTCGGCGAAGGTGTGGCGGAACAGGTGGGGCCAGACCTTGCGGTCGAGCCCGGCCATACCCACCCGCCGCCTGATGATCTGGTAGATGCCTGAGGAGGTCACCTTGCCGCGGGGACCAATCCAAAGGAACGGAAGATAGCTGCGGCGATGGCTGCCGCGCATCCTGAGGTAGCGGTCGAGGTCGCGAGCGGATACGGCTCCGAAGGGAGCCAAACGCTCCTTGTCGCCCTTTCCCATGACTTTGACCGTGTGCGCTCTGAGGTCCACAGCATTGAGGGTCAGGTCAGCCAGCTCGGTCCGGCGAAGACCGGTGTCCAGCAAGAGGCTCAGGATGGCGGCATCGCGCCGGTCATCGAATGTGCGGCCCTCGCACGTATGGAGCAGGCGCCGGATAGCATCGGCCTCCAACACCTCGGGCAGCTTCTCCGGGACCCGTGGCGCCTTCATTCGGGCCATCGGCGAGACGCCGACTTCCCCCTCATCGGCCAGCCAGCCAAAGAATCGGTGAAGGGCCCTGAAGCGATTCGCAGCAGTGGCGGGACTGTAGGTCCTCAGGTGGTCGGAGATGAAGGCCTCGAGGTGCTGGCGCTCCACCCGGAGCGGGTCCACCGGGAGGTTGCGCGGCCCGGCGAAGTCGACGTACTTCTGGGCCGCAGCCCGATAGGTGACCAAGGTCTTGGGCTTGGCCGCCTCGGCCTCCAAGGATCGTTCAAAGCTCTCCCAGAGCGGCCCGAAGGGCATACTGTTCGGCTGCCGGCGGAGCGCGACGATCTCGGCCATTGGCCGCAATTATAGTGT
>JAKAWF010000273.1 GCA_021817025.1 bacterium | reverse complement strand
CTGCCCGCCCACCGTGCTGACGCCATTGCCGGTGTAGGTGGCGTAGAAGAGAACCGGGTGCGCGTCCAATGGCCAGGAATAGAAGGGAGACGCGAAGGGATGGGTGGCCTTGAGGGTGGCCTGGTAGCTCAGGCTGCCCAGGCTGTTCCACTCCACGTCCGCCAGCGACTGCACCAGGTTGAAACCAGACGGTAGCCAGACATCGGCCGAGCCCAACCGGTACTCGCGCAGGGGCATGGCCACCGGCAGGTCACAGACCGAGGCCCTGGCCACGAAGCCGGTGCAGCTGACGGTCGGCCCGTGAGTGTTGGCGAAGTTGACGTAGAGGCTGTGGGAGATGGTCCAGTAGCGGAAGAAGGAGACGTAGAAGATGAAGAGGATGAGCATTCCGGCCGCGAGGTAGTGCCAGGACCACGCCAGGGCCGACACCATCGTCCTGCGCGCCGCCTCCTTGGGATCGTCGCCGGTGGGGGGGATCACCCAGCGCGAGCCGGCCGAGCGGCCCAGGCGAAGGCGCAGGTGGGGTCTGGCCCAGCGCCCCGCCAGCAGCACCAGCATCAGCAGCACGGCGGGAATCACGTCGGCCTTGGCGGCCAGGCCCAGGCCCGAAGCCAGCGCCGTCAGATAGAGGGTCCAGCGCCACTGGCGCGGGCTGCGGGCATGCCAGTGGAGCAGGAACATCCAATACGCCAGCATCACGAAGAAGACCGCGATGATATCGATGACCCCGGTCCGCGACTCCACCAGTTCCAGTCCGTCCAGGCTGAGAAAGAGCCCGGCGAGGGTGGGGAACACCCGGCTCCGTCGCCAGAGCCGGCGGGCGATGAAGTAGAGCACGCCGATCACCAGGCTGCCCAGGATCGCGGACATGATCCGCCACCCCCAGGGGTTGAAGCCCAGCCAGCTGATCCCCCCCGCTATCACCAGTTTGGTCAGGGGAGGTTCGGGGTCGAAGAAGTCGATGCCCTTCAAGTCCTTGAGGGCGTCGACCGGGAAGTACACCTCGTCGAAGACATATCCGCAGGTGTACTTCTCGGCGTTGTGGGGACCCACCGGAGCGTCCGTGCAGCCGCTCTTGTTGAACGGGTAGCCCAGCCCCCAGGCCCCGATCCCGAACACGTCATGGGTGGGGGGGCGGTGGACCCCGGCGGGAGCCGGCACGGTGCTGACCGGGCTCACGTTGCCCTGCAGAAAGTCGAGGTAGATCGGACTCGCCAGCCGGACCGCCAGCGCGGCCGCGATCAGAACTCCGGCGATCACGCAGTCGACTCCGTCGATGCCGGTCAGGCCCCGGTGCCGCCGCAGCAGCAGCGAGACCCCCCAGACCGCACCGATCATGAGCGCCGCTACCAATGGATTCAACGGCCAGCGCAACAGGTCGCTGACCACCGCGAAGATCAGCGCACTGCCAAGTGCCCAGGGGCCCTCTCGTCGGACAGTTGTTGAGAGGGCCAGGGTCATCTCCGCCGCGGAGGTTTGGCGGAAGCCGTGGGGGGCCGGCGCCGGATCCTGGTCTGCAGAGCGCGGTCGAGGGCCTCAGCGCGCTCCACCAGCATGATCAGGTCCTGATCGAGGACGGTGCGGCGGCCCAACACCCGGCCCGCCTTGAGAAGCTCGTCGTGGCTGCGCTCGGCCCGGACGATGCAGGCGGGACGCCCGGCGAAGCGCTTCAGCCCCCCGGTCAGGAGCTCCCGGCGGGTCGGCGCCTCGAAGAAGACGCGCAGCGGCTGGCAGCGAGACTGCCGCAGCGCGTCGTAGGGAAGCACCTCGCTCCGAAAGGTGGAATGCAGCACCAGCCCGTCCGCTCCCACCTCCACATAGTGGGTGCGTTGGCGCAAGTAGACGCCGGCGGCCAAAGCCAGCAGAAGGATGGCGACGGCCAAATAGCTGGGGGCAAACTTGTGGACGCCGAAGACGGTGATGCCCTCCCCCACCAGCATCACCACGGCCATGTAGATCAGGATCACTCTGGTCCGGCGCCAGATCTCCATCGAGGCCAGCACCCGGTGGCGGGCGCCGTCCCCGCTGGGGGCGATGGCCGCCTCCCCGCTCAAGCCGGGGCCACTTCGGCCGCCGGCCCCGCCCGATGGCACTGACAGCCCGGCTGGTCCGGGACGGCTCGGACCAGGTCCAGGAGCAAGGCTCGCAGGCGGTCGACATTGGCGGCGAACACGCGCAGGACCTCCTCATGGCTGACGGGTTGGATATGGGGGGACCCCTCGAGACCGGAATCGTAATCGGTCACCACCGCCACCGAGGCGTAGCAGAGGCCGAGTTCGCGAGCCAGCACCACCTCAGGGTAGCCAGTCATGCCGATGATTCCCCACCCCTGGCCCCGGTACCAGCGAGACTCTGCTCGACTGCTGAAGCGGGGCCCTTGGATCACGACCATGGTCTGG
Organism: bacterium; assembly: GCA_021817025.1. The sequence continues at coordinate 2,754 of JAKAWF010000273.1, read as the reverse complement.
CCTTCGTGCACGGTGGCACCCTGCCGCCGGCTCGCCTCCCCGGCCAGCCGCGCCAGCTCTGGGCAGTAGGGGTCCGCGGCCGAGACGTGGTTGACCACCGGGCCATCCCAGAAGGTGTCCGCCCGGCCCCAGGTGCGGTCGACGAACTGATCCGCGATCACCACGTCCCCCGGGGCTAGCTCCGGCTGCAGCGACCCCACCGCGCACGGTCCGAGGATTCTGGTCACGCCCACTTTCTGCATCGAGTAGAGGTTGGCCCGGAAGTTGATCCGGTGGGGCGGGATGGTGTGCCCACGACCGTGGCGGGGCATGAACGCAACCTGGCGGCCGCCGACATCGCCCACCCAGACGCTGTCGCTGGGAGGGCCGAATGGGGTATCCACCGTGAGCTCCCTGGCATCATCCAAGAGCTGGTAGAGGCCAGAGCCCCCGAAGATGCCCACCATGCCCGTGCCTGCCATCACGCCCCTCCCCAGATCATGCATCCGCGATTGAAGAATGCCCGCCGGTCGGGCTCGCCGGTCGGCTGCTCCCGCCGTCCCCTGAGATCCCGGGCCGACCCAACCGAGCAGCCCGCCCCATCGGACAGCCCGATCAGACGACCTCGGGTGGCTGACGACACGCGCCAATTATGCAAGTAGGCCAATGGTCAGACCGCATGGGCTGAGCACTCTGGAGCGCGCTCGAAATGGATCGTGCGCCATCGACCCGACCGGCTGTCGAAGTCGAGAAGCCGGCCCTCCCGATCGGATCCGACCGGGCCCAACGCCAGCTTGAGCCCCTCCAGGGCCTGGAGCGCCCCCACCACACCCACCAGCGGGCCGATCACCCCGGCCTCCCGGCAGCTGCGCAGAGCGCCCTCTGGCGGACTGTGGAAGAGGCATCGGTAGCAGGGCGAACCTGCGGCCACCACCACCAGCTGGCCGGAGAACCCGATGGCACCCCCCACGACCAGCGGGATCCTGCGAGCGGAACACCAGTCGTTGACCGTGAACTTGGACACGGGGTCATCGCTGCACTCCAGGACCAGATCGGCCGCCGCGAGCAAGCCGCCCACCGACCCCTGTTCCAGACGCTGGAGCACAGGCTCGGCCACGATCTCTGGGTTGAGCGAGGACAGCGCCTCCGCCAGGGCAACCGACTTGTGCCGGCCGAGATCCGCCGTGCGGAAGGCCACCTGGCGATGGAGATTGTCCAGCGCCACCAGGTCAGGGTCGACCAGACGCACCCTGCCCACGCCCGCTCCTGCCAGGTAGAGAGCCGCCGGGCCGCCCAGGCCCCCACAGCCGACGACCACGGCCGTGGTGCGGCCCAGCCTCAGTTGGCCGCTCTCACCCACCCCCGGCAACAGCAACTGGCGGCTGTAGCGCTCGATCTCATGCTCGGACAACCGGTCTTTGGTCGGCTCCACGCTCATGCCCGCCACCTCACCACGAGATGACCGGCTGGGACGCGGCGCTGAGCTTGATGATCCCCTGGTAGTCGATCAGCGCCCACCTCTCCCCCACTCCGCGGCTGATGGCGTCCCGGGCACAGGCGAGCACCGTCAGCGCCATGGTCGAGGACTCTGGGAGGTCGAGGTAGCGGCGGATCCGGACTTCGGTCTCGAGCACGGCGTCGTGGAGGAGCACCACCCTGACCAGCGATCCTGCGGCCTGGCGGTGACGACACATCGACCATGCCCTCTCGTCCTCCAGGCGAGTGATCAGATAAAGCTCAGGCGGAAGCTCAGATGACAAGGCAGTGGCGGGCTCTGCCACAGATGTCCTCCAGTTCCGCCCTGGAGACGCGGTCCACCCCGCCGCGCAATTCGCGATCCGAGAGACCGAGCTCAGCCAGGGATTCACGCTCCACCCCTACCGGCGCCTCCTCATCCCTCAGCAGCGAGTCAAGCTCCCGGTCCAGTTGAGATCCGCGCGCGCCGAGGTCAGGCGGGCTGGAGAGACCGAATGTGGCGGCGGCGCCGACCAGGAGCAATCTCACCCGCGAACCGCCCAGGGGGATGGCCAGGGCCATCCGCAAAGCCAGCAGCCCCGACTCGTCAGCGAGCCCACCCCGGGCCAGCACCACGACCTCGTCCACGACCGGAGTCATGAGAACACCATGACGCGATCCGCGTCCCGGCAGTGGCGGGCGAGATCAACCAGGCTGCCGCGCCTCACTCCGGGCATCTCCACCGGCTGTGCCTGTCGCCAGCGCAGATCGGCTTCGCAGAGGGTCACCGGCAGTCGCTGTCCCAGGACCCCGGCATGGGCGACCCCATCCCCGGCCAGGAAGATCTCGACGCGATGGCCCAGGGCGCGCGCGCTGGCGGCCAGCTCGGTCACGGTTTCGAGCGCCTCGCTGCGCGGGCCAGCGGTCAGAACGAAGAGGAAGAGCAAACCTGGGTTCCTTTGGATCAGGTCTTGGTGAGTCTGAGCATCGCTATCTTCCCAACCTGAGACGGGTAGGGGCTCAGGCGGGCCCGGCGCCGCCCCAACAGCAGGGCTGGGAGTCTCCTCAGGCTGGGAGCAGGCGGTGCCTCAAGAGCACTGCCTCGGGGAACCCAGATCTCCCTGCCCTGGGCGGCGTACCTCTCGACAGACAGCCCGCAGGGCCATACGATGGACAAGGTGGATGACCCCACCAAAGGACCCTCTCGGGAACGTCTTCACTGTCGTCGCCGGGGGGGTCCACTTATATGACGAGCTGATCATGCTCCCAGCCGGTTGTCCCCCGCTTCCCCCGGCGCGCAACCCCCCCCCCCCAACCCCC
>JAKAWF010000272.1 GCA_021817025.1 bacterium | reverse complement strand
AGTCGGACGTGCTCGGATCCTGCCTCTCGGTCACCAAGCACAGCTACCAGGTCCGGGACGCCCGGGACCTGTCGGCAGTGGTGGCCGAGGCGTTCCACGTGGCCCGAACCGGCCGGCCGGGCGCGGTCCTCATCGACATTCCCAAGGACGTCCAACAGCAGCCGGTCAGCATCGCCCGAGGCTCCACCGGGCGCTATCGGGTCCACCAAGCGCCCGCACCTCCGGCCCCGGAGCTGGTGGCCCGCGCCGCCGCCCACCTGGCCGGGGCGGAGCGCCCGGTGATCCTCGCCGGCCGGGGGGTGGCTGTGGCCGGCGCCCAGGGTGCCCTCCAGCAGGTGGCCGAAGCCTGCGACGCGGCGGTCGGCAACACCCTGCTCGGCACCGGGGTCTTCCCCAGCCGCCACCCGCTCGCGCTGGGGCTGGTCGGCTTCATGGGCACCGGCTATTGCAATCAGGCGGTCACGGACTGCGACTGCCTGGTGATGGTCGGAATGCGCGCCGATGACCGCGTCACCTGCCGGCTGGAGGATTTCGCGCCCCGGGCGGAGCACATCATCCACATCAACATCGACCCCGCGGAGTTGGGCAAGACCGTCGCCGCCGACTGCCAGATCGTGGGAGATGCCAAGCTGGTGTTGGAGTCGCTGCTGGAGCAGCTGCCGCCCCGGCCGCGTCCCCAATGGCGGGCCAAGGTCGATGGGTGGCGCGACCGCCATCCCCTGCGCCACCCGCACAACGGCCGCCTGCAGCCCCAGGAGGTGCTCGCAGCCTGCTACGAGCGGCTCGGGCCCGAGGACATCACGGTCGCCGATGTGGGCCTCAACCAGATGTGGGCCGCGGCCGCGTGGACCGGCACCGAGCCCGGGATCTTCCTCAACTCGGGCGGGCAGGGCACGATGGGGTTCGCCCTCCCAGCGGCCATCGGCGCCCAGGCAGCCCACCCCGACCGGCGGGTCGTCAGCGTGTGCGGGGAGGGCGGTTTCATGATGACCATCCAGGAGCTGGCGACCGCGGTCGAGGCCGGGCTGCCGGTCAAGGTGATCATCCTCAACAACCGCCAGCTGGGAATGGTCCGGCAGTTCCAGGACGTCTTCTACGCTGGAGTCAGATCTCAGGTCGACCACACCGTCACCCCAGACTTCCAGATGCTGGCCGAGGCGTTCGGCTGCCACGGACAGGTCGTCCGCAGCGCCGAAGAGGTGGGCCCCGCCATGGACGCCGCGCTCGCCTACCCGGGTCCGGCCCTGGTCGACTGCTGGATCGATCCGGAGGCCAACATCTACCCGATCGTGCCCCTGGGCAAGGGATTGGCCGACTTCGTGGAGTGTCCCCAGTCGTGATCAGTCAGACCGGTGCGTTCGGAGGCATCGAGGCGATGGCCCAGGGTTCGTTCAGGCACGGCGCCTCACCCCGGCTGCGGCTGATCTCGGTCCGCGTCGAGGACCGGGCCGGGGTGCTCCAGCGCATCACCAACTGCCTGGCCCGCCGCGGCCACCACCTGGCGAGCTGCGCGGTCGGGCAGGGATCGGAGCCCGGGGTCCTCAACCTCTGGCTCCGAGTCGACCCCGGGCTCCAGCCGCCCGACCAGATAGTCAAGCAGCTGACCAAGCTCATCGACGTGGTGAGCGTTGAGGATCTGACCAGGTCCGCCCCCATCGAGTGGGCGATGGCCCTGATCGAGTTCCGCCCCAACGGGAGGGCGGCTCAGATCGAGGAGACGCTGCACCGAGTCCGGGCGGAGGTCGTCCACCGCGACCCGGATCGGCTCATCGCCGCCCTGGCCGGGCCACCGGATATGGTGCAGGCGATGCTGGACGAGTTGAGCGAGCTGCCGATTGTGGACTGGGTCTGCAGCCGGCCCATGGCGCTGGGGTCGAGCTCCCCCGCCCCCGACCAGAGGCCCGCGCCCCCGGCGCGGGCAGGGAGTTAGAACGAATGCAGATGTACTACGACGCCGACGCCGACCCCGCCGCCCTGCAGGGGTCCCGCATCACCATCCTGGGATACGGCAGCCAGGGCCATGCCCACGCACAGAACCTGCGTGACAGTGGGTATCCGGTGAGAGTGGGGCTGCGGCCGGGCAGCGGCAGCCGCGCCCAGGCCATCGCCGACGGCTTCGAGGTGTCGGACCCGGTCGCGGCGGTGCGCGACGCCGACGTCGTGATGGTGCTGATCCCCGACCACGACCAGGCCGCTCTGTTCGCGTCCGGCCTCGGCGACGCGCTACCCCCTGGGTGCCTGCTGCTATTCGCGCACGGCTTCTCCATCCACTACGGGACGGTGAACCCGCCTGGCAACTGCGACGTCGCGATGGTGGCGCCCAAGGCGCCCGGTCACATGGTGCGGGCCCTGTTCAAGGATCAGATCGGCTGTCCCGCCCTGCTGGCGGTCCACCAGGACACCAGCGGTCGCGCGCTGGAGCGTACCCTCGCCTACGCCAGGGGGCTGGGCAGCACCAAAGCGGGGGTGCTCCGAACCACCTTCAGGGAGGAGACCGAGACCGACCTCTTCGGCGAGCAGGCAGTCCTCTGCGGGGGGGTGTCAGCGCTGGTCAAGGCGGCCTTCGAGACCCTCACCGAGGCCGGCTACCAGCCCGAGCTCGCCTACTTCGAATGCCTGCACGAGCTCAAGCTCATCGTCGACCTCATTTACCAGGGCGGGCTCTCCCTGATGCGCTACAGCGTCAGCGACACCGCCGAGTACGGCGACTACGTCAGCGGTCCGGTGATCATCGACGAGCACGTGCGGACGCGGATGCGGGAGGTGCTGGGAAGGATCCAAGATGGCAGCTTCGCGGAGCACTGGATCGACGAGAACCGCACCGGCCGGGGCGAGTTCCTGGCCCGTCGGGCGGCCGAGTCGAGCCATCCCATCGAGGCGGTCGGAAAGCGCCTGCGCTCCCAGATGCCATGGATCCGCCCGGTGGTGGCGGTGCCCACCGCACCGGCTGATGGCGCGGGCCCCCAGGCGGCTGGCGCCACCGACCCGGAGCCGGCGACGGCCGGGGCGATGGAGCACCAGCCATGAGCTCGGCTCCCAACGACGGCCCCTCCGATGTAGCCAGCTCCGGCCCGGAGGCGTGCGAGGTGGTGGAGTTCTTCGACACCACCCTGCGGGATGGCGAGCAGTCTCCCGGCGCCACCCTCCACCCGGCCGACAAGCTCGACATCGCCCACCAGCTGGCCAAACTGCGAGTCGACGTGATCGAGGCCGGCTTCCCGGCCTCGTCGCCGGGTGACTTCCAGGCTGTCCAGCGGATCGCCCGGGAGGTGGAGGGGCCGGCGATCACCGGGCTGGCCCGGGCTGTGCGGGGCGACATCGACGCCGTCTCCGCGGCGGTCAGGGATGCCGCCCGGCCGCTGATCCACGTCTTCATCAGCGTGTCCGACGTGCACATCACCCACAAACTCGGGCTCGATCGAGCCCAGGTGCTGGCCCGGACCGCGGAGGCGGTCGCGTACGCCCGCTCCCAGTGTGAGACGGTGCAGTTCTCCCCGGAGGACGCCGGTCGCGCTGATCTCGACTACCTCTGCGAGGTGGTCCAGGCGGCGGTCGACGCGGGCGCCCTGGCCGTCAACCTGCCCGATACCACGGGCTACTGCCTCCCTCACGAGTTCGCCAACATGGTGGCCACCGTCCGGCGAGAGGTGCGCGGGATGGAGGGGGTCCTGGTCAGCGTGCACTGCCACGACGACCTGGGCCTGGCCACCGCCAACTCGCTGGCGGGGATCGGCGCCGGCGCGCGCCGGGTCGAGGGCTGCATCAACGGCATCGGGGAGCGGGCTGGCAACGCCGCCATCGAGGAGGTGGTGATGGCCCTGCGCGTGCGCCGCCCGGTGCTGGGCCTGGCCGACAACATCCGAACCCAGGAGCTGGTGCCGACCAGCCGGCTGGTGGCCGAACGGACCGGAATGGTCGTGGCCCCCAACAAGCCGGTGGTGGGCGCCAATGCCTTCAGCCACGCGTCCGGCGTGCACCAGCACGGGATGCTGCGCGACCGCCACACCTACGAGATCATGGCGGCCGAGGACGTGGGTGCGGGCGGGACCCAGATCGTGCTCACCGCCCGCTCCGGGCGTCACGCCCTGGTCCACCGGCTGGATCGGATCGGAGTGGCCGTCCCCCCGGAGCAGCTGCAGGCGGTCTGGGCCCGCTTCCTGGAGGTCGCCGACACCACCAAGGAGGTGGCGGACGACACCTTGGTGCAGATCGTCGGGGAGACGCACACCTATCGGAGTGTGCCGGTGGTCGAACCAGCTTGATCGAGGCCACGCGTTCCCTGCATCTGGTCGTGGTCGCTGGCGATGGCATCGGGCCCGAGGTCACAGGAGCGGCGCTGTCGGTGCTGCGGGCCGCCCTGGAGAGGGGCGGGATCACCCTGGAGGTGGAGCATCACCTAATCGGCGGGGCTGCCATCGACTCTGATGGCAGTCCCCTCCCGGCCGCCACCCTGGCCGCAGCCCAGAAGGCTGACGCAGTCTTCCTGGGGGCGGTCGGTGGCCCCGCCTGGGACCGGGGCGGGGAGCGCCCGGAGGCGGGGTTGCTGGCGATGCGGCGGGGGCTGGCGGCCTACGCCAACCTGCGGCCGGTCAAGGTCTGGCCCGGGGCGGAACGCCACAGCCCCCTGCGGGAGGAGCGAGTCCGAGGGGCCGACATCCTCTTCGTCCGCGAGCTGACCGGCGGCGCCTACTTCGGCCGCCCCCAGGGCGTGTCCGGAGGTCCGCCGCGGCGGCGGGGAGTGGACACGATCGAGTACGGTGAGGCCGAGATCAGGCGGGTGGCCAAAGTCGCGTTCGCGGCCGCCCGGAAGCGCCGCCACCGGGTTGCCTCCGTCGACAAGGCCAACGTGCTGGCGACCTCCAGGCTGTGGCGGGACGTCGTCAGCGAGGTGGCCCAGGGGTTTCCGGACGTGACCCTGGAGCACTGCCTGGTCGACAGCTTCGCGCTGCGCTTGCTGCTCGATCCCCGGGCCTTCGACGTGGTCGTGACCGAGAACCTCTTCGGCGACATCCTCACCGACGAGGCGGCGGCCCTGGCGGGCACCCTGGGGGTGCTGCCCTCCGCCAGCGGCGGCAGCGACGGCCCCTGGCTGTACGAGCCGGTGCACGGCTCGGCTCCGGACCTGGCCGGCCGGGGCATCGCCAACCCCCTGGGCGCCATCGCCACCGCGGCC
>JAKAWF010000271.1 GCA_021817025.1 bacterium | reverse complement strand
CGATCTGATGTCCCGCAGGGTGACCCCAGGTGGCATCCGCCAGCGCAGGGTCACGTTGCGTCCCTGCCACCGAGCGCTCCACCTGGCCCTGGGCGCCACCACCCGGCCCCTCCGGTCCATTCCCACAAGCCCGCACTCCACCATCGCTCGGCGCAGCCGGGCCGCCGGAGACCAGCCCCCCCTGTAGGCGCTGAGGAGCGCCGCGGCGGAGGCCAGAAGGAGGGTCGCCAACGATGCTGCCGCCTCTCCCCAGTGCGGCTCGCAGAGGACGACCGGGGCTCCCACCAGGACCCAGGCGGCCGGCTGGCGCAGGAGCCACCCCACGAGGGCGCCGTGGTCCGAACGGGCCCGGGGGCCGGCCAGGTACCTGCCGCCCATCAGAGTGAGGAGACCGCCGGCGCCGGATGTACGGCGCGCGGCGGCGGGCTTGGGCTCTGGCCATCCAGGAAGCCTGATAGCAGCCAGATGGCGAAGAGCAGCGCCAGGAGTACCCAGCAGCCGGTTCGTCCTCCCGCGCTCCCACCGAGGAGGGAGCGGAGGACCGCCAGCACCACCATGACGCTGAAGAGGACGGCGGCCGCCCCCACCAAGAAGGTGAGGACGGCCCCCAGGATGCCGGTCACTTCCGGGCCCTTACCTGGGTCTCAACAGTGCCCTCCTTCCGGGGCGGCGAGAGGTAGGTGATCTGGTCCGCCACCACCACCAGCCGAAGCTGGCCTCCCCTCTCCTTGCCGTCCGGGTTGTAGAAGGTGCCCCGCAGGCGGCCGGTGACCGCCACCCTCGAGCCCTTGCCGTTGAAGCGGACCAGGTTCCCCGCCTGAACCCCCCAGGTCTCCACACGCACCCAGTCCGGCTCCTGGGTGCGGTCCCGCCGGCGCACCGCGCAGAGGAAGCTCGCCTTCAGCTGCGGCTCCGGCTTCCCTGCCGCGATGAACTCCTGCACCCGAACGTCAGAGGCGACCACGCCGAGCAGCTCGACGTGGTTCATCGCCCCGCCCCCCGCTCGACCGCCTTCCATCCTGGACGCACCCAGCCCTCTGGCGGGCGTCCCCCCGGCATCACCGCCCACCAGGGCAGCTCGCACCTCTCCCGGCTGCTGTCGTCTTCCTCCTCATGCTTGTCGCCCCGTGGTCTCCGCAGGTCCTTGGACATCTCTCGCCTCCTGTGCTGGCCAGTACTCCGGCCCATGTGGACCGGTCCAGGTTAGCAGGTCCGCCAAGGATGTCAAGAGGTGGCGCGTACCACTTTTACGGACCCCAGGACGGTGGCTGGGAGGAGATCGGCCCCGAGGAGCCGGAGGTCAGGGAATGGTTCTCAGAACCCCTCTTGGACCCGGGGGAAGACCAGGGTGGTCATGTCGCCCGGTAGGTGGCTCTCGATCACCGCCACCACCTGCTCCTGCTCCCGCATCACCCGGTACAGCTGCAGCACCGGCACCCCGTCCGGCAGCGCCAGCAGCGCCTTCAGGTGGGGGGTGGGCATGGAAGCCTCCACCACGTCCTCCCCCTCCTCCCCGGGCAGCCCCTTCAGATTGAGGAGGTGCGGCAGCCAGAAGCCGCTCAGCTCCTCCTCCCGGATCTGGGCCTTCTCCTCCGCGACCGGGTGCAGCCACACCCGGGCCAGGATCGGCGCCCCGGTGACGTCGATCCCGGTCCCCTCCTGAACCAGCACCACCGTGCCCGGGGCCACCTGGAGCAGCTCCGCCACCCAGGGGGTGACCGGGATCCTCCGCGCGAGGTCCCCCACCAGCCCCCGGATCTTGAAGGCCCGCTCCGTGGAGTGCTCCCCTGCCGGTTCCTCCAACGGACCGACCCGGGGCCGGGCGGTGCCCACCGCCCGGGCCTCCACCCGCCGGCGCTCGGCCTTCGGGTCTCGGACAAAGCTCCCGGAGCCGTGTTCGGACTCCACCCTCCCCTCCTGCTTCAGCACCCCCAGGGCGCTGCGCACCGTGGCCCGGGTGACGTGGTACCGGGCCATGAGCTTGCGCTCCGATGGGAAGGCCACTCCCGGCGGCAGCCGTCCCTCCTCGATCTCTCGCCGGAGAGCCTCGGCCAGCTGCTGGTACAGCGGCTCAGAGCTGTCTCGGTCCAGGACGTACCTCGCCATAGGTGCAGCTTACCTGGTCCGGACCACGGGTGCACGACCAAGGGAAGCAGTTGCCCAGGCAGTAGTGAAGAAGGATGATGATGGATGTGGCGGGCACCCCGAGTTCGATGGCCAGATCCCCAAAGTGCATAGGCGTCGACCGGTGGCCTTCCTCTATGTGGACAGTGCAGGGCGGACGATCGCGGGAGCGATGGGACAACTGCCCGCGATCTGGTCGCAGCGGCGGGAGGTTGCGAGGCGTCTTCCCGTGTCGCTGGAACTGGCGTGTATCGCGGTCCCTCAGACTCCTCCCCCCAAGGCGACCTGGAATTCCAATTGGATAAGCTTGATCGATCGCGTGCGGCACTGATGCGGCAGATGCGAAGGGCGGGGATGTCCTTGCTCTACCTGCCGGGGACGGACATGCGTGCACCAGGCATACTCCCGTCGACCCCGTCTAATTGGCCCCTCCCGCGGCCATGACCTCTCTCGCCGTCCGTTTCGAAGATGTGCCCGGCATCCGGGACACCGACTGGATAGACCTCACGCGAGGGCTGATCCTCTTGACGGGACGAAACAATGTCGGTAAGTCGCGAACTCTCCAGCGGATGGCAGCGCTGACCGACGCAGTCCGCTCCGCTACCGTCTCTGGCGGAGGGACGCCTACTTACCGTGTGAAAGGCGAGGAGTGGGCGGTCACGGTTGGTTTTCGAGGCGACGGCTCCCTCCAACGCTACGAAGTTACTGAGCGCGGAAGCACCACCGTCGCAAACTTCACCGTCCAAAATGGCGGACATCGAATCGAATACGGCGGACAAACGATCGCGATTGGACCGGTTACCACACGCGTACATATAAGCGCGGTCCCGGGTCAGCCTCGAGCTGCTGACCTCCAACGAGAGGTGGGCCGGCTTGTCTACATTCCGCCTCAGCGTGTCGTCCAAGTGAGTGGCGCGACAACTCCGATCCTTACTCCCGATCCGAGCGGCAATGACCTTGCACAAGTGATCTATACCCATCGCAATAGCGACACCCCGCAATGGCAGGAGCTGGAAGTCGTAATGAGGCGCCTCCTGCCCGAGATTGAAACCGTCCTGTCTATCCCAACAAGCCAGAGCCAGATAACACTCATGATTCGTGATCGTTTCGCGCGACGCAACGTGCCGCTCTCGGATGCCGGCACCGGCGTGGCACAGCTCCTTTATTTCGTTGCTTTCGTGCTATTCTCCGAGCCGGGCCGAATCATGTTGGTCGATGAGCCGCATGCCTATCTTCATCCAGGTGCAGAGCGTGAGCTGGTTTCCTTCCTACACAGCCACCCGGAGCACTCCTATGTATGTGCGACTCACTCTCCCGTCTTCATCTCGGCGGCTCGGCCAGAGGGGTGCTTCTTGCTTACCCGTGACGAAGGCGGAACCTCTATCACCTCTGCCTTTGCTTCCTCCCTCTCTCGAGCCGCGATTTTCGACGAGCTGGGCATCGATCCCGGTGAGGTTGCTCTTGCAGAGCGCATCCTATTTGTAGAAGGCGATAGCGATACTCAAATCTATCCCGTCCTCCTTGAAAGGATAGGCTACAACGTCGTTCACAACAATTGCCGCGTTATTCAGCTACATGGCGCGGGCTCAGCACGGCCCTTGCAGGACGCAATTGACGAGCTGGCCGACGCGCTGAGAATAGATTTCGCTGTGTGCTTGGATGGGGATCAGGCCACAAAGGTTACTTCCCGAAAGGCAAGGGTTCTTCCGGTGCGAGAGATCGAGGGGCTGTTTGTTCTGGACCCTGAGGCGGTCTGGAACGTATTTGATGAAGACCTGCGATCGCAGGCAAGTGTGGCTCAGGGCGGTCAGCGACTCACGCTTTCGGACGCCCAGGATTTTCTTCAGGGTCAGGCAGCTCGGGATAGAGCGAAACCCTCGGACAGTCTCAAGGGACTTGGGCGGAAGATGGGGATTGTCTACAAGAAGGGCGTCCACGGACCACGGATCGCTGCGCGCGTTTCCGAGGATGCTCTGAGGCCTTTCCGTGATACCTTCAACGACTGGCTCCCGCCGCCCGTGGGAAGAGACTCGGACCCGTCGGGCTGACGGGGCCCGAGGAAATAATCTCAGTATTCGTTGTCTCCGGCAGCACGGAATCAGCGAGTGCCAATCGAAATTCGTTCGAATGAGTTCGGGTGCCCAGGCGCCAGGTGAGCAGCTTCTCGAGCGGCACCATGGACTGACCCATCCCAAGGCGGGCTATGCCGGCCAGTAAGTTGTCGGCCGCTAGAGCCGGGCGGTCTGTTAGCCCGACTTACGGGAACTGGCCGAGTTTCACAACTGGAGCCCATCTTCGAGGCGAGCAAGGGCGTCGTCAAGCAAGTTGAACAGTTCGCTTTCGGGATGCTCGAGCCAGTAAAGTTCGGCGGAAAAGATGACGCCCATGATAGCGCCCGATACCGTCGCCACAGCGAAGTCGTCGCTGGTCAGCCCGGCCCGTTCGGCGACCACGGCGGTGATGTCGCGGATGGCCTGGGCCATCTGGTCGAGCATGGCCGCGCGCAGGTCCGGGATAGACACGGCAAGGTTGGCTCGTTCACGGACTTCGGCGAGGGCCTCGGCGTTCACGCGCTCGAACACGTCTCGGATACCCCGCCGGACGGCCTCCACAGCGCCCAGCTCGGCTGGCTGGGAACGGCAAGCTTCGATGATGACGGGGTCGTACTCGTCGGTGAGCACGAGGGCTTCTTTCGATGCGAAGTGCCGGAACAGAGTGCTCGCCGAGACGTCGGCAGCCTCAGCGATCTCCTCCATGGTCGTATGGTCGTAGCCCTTCTCGCGAAAGAGCCGGAAGGCCTCACGCTGGATGTCGGCCCGGGTACGGGCTTTCTTGCGCTCCCGACGACCGACCGGGGGGCCGTCTTCAGGCTGCGGCCCGCTCACTCGGCGGCTCCTCTCTGGGCGTTCCGCGAACCACTGCCCATGGGAAGGAACATTACAGCGAGCACGCAGCCGGCGGCTGCGAAAGCGACCGAGACGAGCAGCGCGGAGTCCATGCCGTGCACGAAAGCACCGTGCACTTGAGCCAGCAGCGCCAGGGAGTCCAGCC
>JAKAWF010000270.1 GCA_021817025.1 bacterium | reverse complement strand
CCAGGGATTTCCCGCGGACGGACTGCGGAGTCTCCTCGCGGATACTGTTCACGCCCACCTCAATGTTGTAGCTATGGAGCACTTCGACACCAACGTCCGATGCCCCTGTGACGTTCCATCGCAGCCTCCAAGCCGCTGGGCAGGAGTTGCAGAACATTTCCGTCTGGATAGTCGTCAGCAAGGATGTGCAGAGCACCGTTCGGACACCAAACAACGGCTCGGGATGGACCTGTGGCTGTCTCAGTGAGCGATCCCAGTCGAGACGGACTTGGTTCGCGTCAAGCGGTCACTACAAATCGTCTCGTTTACTGCTCCGACTGGCGCTACCCCCGGACGCTGCTGGGTCTCTGACTGACTTCCCCCTGATCGCGGCCGGCCTCTACGGGCTGCAGGCGAAGAGGCCTGTCGATGAGTTCAAACACTCATCCAGCCCTCGGCCAGACGCTGCTCCCCGCCTCTCTCGGCTCCCCCTGGGCGCCCATCCCACCTTCACACGCCCAGACCCGGCCATTGCCCCCCAGACATTGGCGTGGACCTGCACCTTTTCGTCCCACACCCCACATCAGGCTATACCGTTGTGTGATACATCGTCAGGCGCTATACTGCCAGCCATGCGATCTTCCCTTGCTGGTCTTGGCCGCTTCGCCGATCCGGCTCTCCTCGTCCTCGGCAGCCTGGCGACCGGCCCTCGCCATGGGTATGCCATAACCCAGGACGTCCGGGATCTTACTGGGATTACGATCGGACCCGGCACCCTGTACGGGGTTCTGGCCCGCCTCGAGCGGCGCGGGTGGATCAGGGGGTTGCCGGCCGCTGGCCGACGCCACCCGTATGAGCTCACGGCGATGGGCCGCGAGATTCTACGCACCGAGGTCGGCGGACTTCGTGCCTTCAGTGACGCGCTCAGCGCACGGGCGGGGCTGCCGTGAAGTCGTGGTGGGTCCACTGCTACCCTCCGGCGTGGCGCGCGCGCTACGGCGCAGAGCTAGAGGTTGACCTCCGCGCGACTCCGGGGACCGCACGCACGATGCTGGACCTTCTCGTCGGCGTCGTCGATGCCTGGTGTCACCCTACCCTGCCGAGCCCGGCGGCTGCCGCTGGCAGCAGTGGCCGACGTCATGGCCGGGGCACGATCCTAACTGCTATCGGACTGAGCGCAGCGCTTGTGGCTGCGGTCGCGACCGTCGGTATTCACTATCTCCTGGGACCCGGCACGCCTGCGACGGCCGTTGCCGCCATGGTGCAACCCATGCCGGGTCCCTTCCTCGAGCCCACGGTCGCGCCGCGCGGCGGCTACTACGTGTCGTGCTTCGGGCAGACCCTGACCGCGGCGTGTCAGCAGGTGCTATCCGTTCAACCAAACGTGACCGCCGCCACGATCTCGGTCCCGATGCTGCAGATGACGTTTCTGTGCGAGGCACCGACCTGCTCATACCGGGATTTCGAGCCTGTCACAGCGTCGCCGACCCCAACTATGTCGCCCTAACCATCGCCAGAATGCTACGGCCTGTCTGAACAGTCCAGGTCGCAGATGTCCTGCTATCAGTTTCGGTTTGTGAAAAGGAGCCAAACATGCGTCCACATCGACATCTTGCAATGCGCGTGTCCGCTGTGGTGGTGTTCAGTTTACTCAGCCTCGGCATCACCATGATAGGGGCCAGCGCCAGCAGCTTGAGCCCCGCACATTCGCCGGCGGGGTACGCGATCCAACCGCCGCCCGGGCCTTTCAGCGTCCCTACGCCCGCCCCGGCCGGCGGATACTATGTTTCCTGCTTCGGAGCGAACCTGTCCCCGGCGTGCCAGCAGGCGCTCTCCTTTGAGCCCAGCGCGAGCGGCAATACCATTCAGAACGTGATGGTACAGATGACCTTCCTGTGCCAGGCGCCCAAGTGCAATTACGTGAACTTCGAGCCCTCGGCATCTGCGACCCCGACCACAGCCACGCCCTCGAGCCAGGGCTCCGGCGCGCAAGGTGCTGGGGCCGACCCCCAACCCGAAGCGGTCTCTGGCAGCGGGACCACATGGGGCACCAGCATCGACGGTACAGTGCCGACCTCGTGGAATGTTCCGAGCAGCGCGACTGTTACCGTCTCCGCTGCCGTCGTCAACTCTCAGAACACTCTTCGCACCGGACTACTGATTGGGCAGCACGGCTCGGCATTCTATTCCGTGCCGTGCCCTTCTTCGCGAGCAACCAGGGTAGCATCGCTGGCGGAACGGAGATTCCACCTGGAGACAACGTATCGTTTCGGGTCGTGAATGCAGAGGCGTCCGGCCCCGGCGGTGGTATCTACGATTACACGTTGGGTGAATACGTGGCGACCTACACATTCGGGTATGACGAGCCAGCCACACCGCGGACCAACGAGAGCATTTCGACGATCCTGAGCTGCACGTCCTGCACTCTGAATGCCAACGCCGGGTACGCCGTGCATGGGTTCTTCCAGCCCGCCAACGCGCAGACCCTGGACGCTTGGGGCTCGTACACGATCGTCGATTCCAGTCCGTATTCGGTCACCGAGCTGAACGCCCAGAACTACTTCGCGATTCCTATCCTGGCGTGACATGCCTCCTGGCGTGACACGCCTCTGCTGACCGGCGGGGGTAAGCCGGCGAGACCCGTCGAGCGTCTAGGAAGGTGTCGGAAAGTCCGGCTAGCTGCCGAGTCCCATCCCGAGGTCGGTCCATGCAACCCGCTGCGCAGCTGGCTGCAGGTCTTCGCAGCCGCTGAGGCTCCGATGGTTGCCGGGCGATCGAGCGTCAGCAGCCAGCGCCGTGTGGTCATAGTGGTGGTCATCACGATCGCGGCGCTGGCTGCGATCGCACTCCGGCTCGACGGGCAAGTGCGGTCAGGCTTCCTGACCGGTTCGTGGAACTATGACGACGCGGTCTTTCTCGGGGCGGCGATCCGACTGCTCCACGGGGTCCTCCCGTATCGCGACTTCGTACTGATAGTGCCACCGGGAGCCCCGCTGCTGCTCACTCCATTCGCAGCTTTGGGGAACTTGATCGGCTCTGAGAACGCGCTCGTGGCTGCGCGGGTCACCATGCCTCTGGTAGGGGGTGCCAACGTCGTCCTGGTGGGGTTGCTGCTGCGGCGCCGTGCACCGGTTGTGGTATTGGTGGCGTGCTTCGCGCTGGCACTCTACCCCGACGGCATCCTGACAGCCCTGACGGTGATGCTGGAGCCCATCCTCGACCTCTTCTGCCTGATCGGCGCACTCCTGCTCTTCGACGGAGACAACTTCACCAGCTCGCGGCGACGGCTGGTGCTGGGAGGGGCGGCGTTTGGCGTGGCAGGAGCCGTGAAGGTTTGGGCCATTCTCCCGGTCGCAGTGCTGGGTCTAATGTTCCTGCCCCGGCTCCGGCAGCGCCTGCTTCCATTCGCCGGCGGTACAGCCGCCGGCTTTCTGGTGATGTGTGCCCCATTCCTGCTCTCCGCTCCCGCAGCCTTCGTCAACCAGGTCATCGTGGCCCAGTTGAGCCGCAACGGCCCCAGTCTGGTGTCGCACGTGGTGCGGCTGGAGTTCCTGTCAGGACTGTGGACGGGCATTACCACCGGGCCCCAGACGCCCCATCTCCTCCTCCTCACCGGGGCTATTTGCACGGCCATCGTCATCGCCGTGGTGTTTCCCTTCATCTTCATCCCGCGCGAGCTGGGCCCGCCTGACCCCTCGCGAGGCTCGCCGAGCAGTCCCCGCACCACCGATCTGGAGCGCTTCTGCCTGGCAGCTGCGGTAGCGGTCTTGGCCGGACTCATGTGGCCGCCGGAGTTCTGGTACCACTACCCAGCCTTCTTCGGTCCGTTTCTGGCCCTGGTGCTAGGACTCGCCGCCGGACGCGTCGCCGCCGCCCGCCCCCTGCCGGCTGTTGTCGCGGTCGCGGCGGTCCTGGTCGCCAGTGTCCTGCACGCCGCCACAATCCCGCCCTCCCTTCCCGTTCTCAGCAGCACGGCTGCTCAAATTGCCAAGGTCGATGCGCTGGTCCCAGCAGGCGCCTGCGTGCTCACCGACGACCCGGAGTTCACCATGGAGGTGAATCGTTTCACCGCCAACTCGTCGCGCTGCCCCCAGGTCGTGGATTCATTCGGCACCACCACAACCATCTCATTGAATCGCACCAGCCACGTCGGGGAAGCGAAGGCTGCCGCTCTCTGGTTGAGCTACTTCCGACGGGCGCAGTACCTGATGCTCTCGCAGGCGAGCCAGACCCGAATGGTGTGGACGCCCAAGCTGGAGGCCTACGTCTACGCGCACTTCACGCTCGTCACCGAAAGCCCATGGCTCATCCTGAAGCGCAGCCCTACAGTGCTGGTGGGCAAGCCCGACTTCCGAGTTCCGCCGCCCCTCCCCTGACGGCAGCGCTCAGCAGCCGATCCTCCCCATCGAGATGCGGTCACGACTCGTTGGCCGGGAGCAGCGGCCCGCCACCTGGGGTGGGGCGAACCCCGCGTGGCGGTCCGATGGTCAGAAGCCAGGTGACAGCGTTCGCGGTGGGCCCGACCCGGCCCCGTTTGCCGGTGAGCGCCGGAAACGGAGGTGATCGGCGCGAGCTTGGCCAGAGGTAGCCAATGCACTGTGGGGGTGTTGGGATCCAGCCCGGCGGGCAACGATCTCCCACTCTCCGTGGCATTTTGGGAGTGGTCCCGGGTCGGGATGCTAACTCTGAACCAGGGCGGTGCGTGTCGAGAGGCCGAGCCGAACGTAGAGGTGATGGAGGTGGTACTCGACGGTGTTCTCGCTGATGTGGAACTCCGCCCCGATCTGACGGTTGGTTAGGCCTGACGCGACCAACTCGGTGATCTCTCGCTCACGCGCGGTGAAGTCATCCAGCGACCTGCGAGGTGGCCTTGGCAGGCCACCGCCCGGGGGGTCAGACACTACCGCCTCTCTTCTCTGCCGCGAAAATCCTGGTGGCGCCCAAGAGATGCTTGACTTCGTTGCCCGGCGCCGCGGATCGCCGTGAGACCCGTTCCCGAGGGTCCCCCGCGGAGTCCGAAGACACGGCCCAACGCCGGACAGTGTCCTGGAGGCGGGCCCCCTCGCTGCCGATAGTGGGCACCCCCTGCATCCCGCCCTCCATGACTGTCCGGGCGTGGCTGCGGCGTAGTCTCCCACGGGCTGGAGCGATTGCATCCCCTAGAGGGATGTCTGGTCGACCAGCCCGACCCCGGGCCCTCGTCAGCCTCGCTCGTACTGCGCTGACGAACCAGCCACCCGTCAGTAGCTACGCTCGCTGGTCCGGCCACTTCCGTCCATGCTACG
>JAKAWF010000269.1 GCA_021817025.1 bacterium | reverse complement strand
GGGTACGGGTCATCGTCGACGGGTCGTTCGGGTACGCGGCCTCCAGCCGGTTGAATCCCGAGGCCGTGGCAGCGGCTGTGCAGACGGCTGCAGATCTGGCCCGTTCCCTTCGACCGCTGCTGGCAGAGCGCGTGGAGCTTGCGCCCGAACCAGAGCATCGGGCGACCTGGATCGCTCCCCGAGTTACCAGCCCCTTTGCGATCGCGGTCGAGGACAAGGTCGGGTTGATGGTGGAGGCAACCGGAGCCGGTCTTGCCGCAGGAGCAAGGTTCTCGGAGTTTTACCTGCAACAGGTGGAGGAGAGCCGCTTCTTCGCCAGCACCGAGGGATCGCGCATCATCCAGGAGCGGGTACGGGTGCATCCTGTGCTCGAGGTGGGGGTCCTGGACGAGGCTGGGAGCGGGCTGCTGGAGACGATGCGGTCGCTCGCACGCCCTGTGGGTGAGGGTTGGGAGTACGTGGCCGAATACGGGTTCACCCAAGAGGCTCCCCAGTTGGTGGAGCTGCTGCGCGAGAAGCTCAGCTCTCCCTCGGTGGAACCCGGGCCACATGACCTGGTCATCGACCCGTCCAACCTGTGGCTCACGGTTCATGAGTCGGTCGCCCATGGGACGGAGTTGGACCGAGCTCTGGGCTACGAGGCGAACTTCGCCGGCACCACCTTCGCCACCCCGGACAGGGTGGGCAGCCTGAAGTATGGCTCCCCTCTGATGCACGTCACAGGGGACCGGGTCCAGCCCTTCGGGCTCGCCACCGTCGGCTACGACGATGAGGGCGTGGAGGCCCAGAGCTGGGACATCATCAAGGATGGGATCCTGGTCGGCTACCAGCTGAACCGGCAGATGGCCCAGCGTTTTGACTTGCCCCGTTCCAACGGCTGCGCCTTCGCCGACAGCTGGGCGCACGTCCCCCTGCAGCGGATGCCCAACGTGTCGTTGCAACCGGATCCCGAACGCGACACCACCTTGGACGATCTAATCAGCCAGGTGGATCACGGGATCTACATCGTGGGCGACAAGTCCTGGTCGATCGACCAGCAGCGTTACAACTTTCAGTTCACCGGCCAGCGCTTCTACAGGATCCGCCGCGGCCGCTTGGCGGGCCAGCTACGTGATGTCGCTTACCAGTCCCGAACCCCCGATTTCTGGGGGCGGATGGAAGGGATCGGGGGGCCATCGAGCTGGCGGCTCGAGGGGGCCATGAACTGCGGCAAGGGCCAGCCCGAGCAGGTGGCGCCGGTGTCCCATGGCTGCCCGCCTGCACTGTTCCGCAGGATCAACGTGCTCAACACCCGCCGCGAGGGCCGGTGATGGAGCTGCGGGATCTGGCCACGGCTGGGCTGGAGGCCGGCGCTGCCATCGTCATCGGAACCTCATCCCGTTCGGTGAACTGCCGTCTTGCTAACAACACCGTCACCACCAATGGGGTGGAGGAGTCGGTCTCAGTCGGGGTGGCCGCGATCGAGGAAGACAGGGTCGCGGCCGAGGTGGCCGATGTCCAGGGGCGCGAGGACGTGGTGGCGCTTGCGGACCGGGCCAATGGTCGAGCCCGTCATGTGCCGCCAGCTCCTGACGCCATGCCGCTGCTCTCACCAGGTGACTGCCCGCGAGAGACTGCGGGCGGTGGTGAACCCCGTGACCTTGACCTTGCCCCGCTGCTGGATGGGCTGCGGTCGGCGCTGGAACAGAGCCGCGCCCACGACCTGCATCTGTACGCCTACGCGCACCTGCAGGACGACACGGAGCTGCTGTTGTCCAAGACCGGAGTGGATCTCCTCGGCCGGCGTCGGGCAGGCTCGCTGAGCGTGACCCTCAAGAGCCCGGACCTCGGCCGCAGCGTCTGGGCCGGCCGGCTGGCCCCAGGGTTCGAGGGGATCGAGCCCGACGCCATGTTCGAGCACCTGATCGGCCGGATGGCGTGGTCCCGGCGGCATCTGGAGCTCCCGCCGGGAGACTACGAGGTGATCCTGGAGCCTTCGCCCGCCGCCGACATGCTGGTTCGGCTGGGCTGGGAGATGCACGCTCGGGGGGCGGACGAGGAGCGCACCGTGTTCGCGGGACAGGGTGGCAGCCGGGTCGGGGAGCTCATGTACGCCCCTCTTATCAACGTCGAAAGCGACCCTGACCATCGTCAAATGCGAGTGCCCGGGTTTGTGCGAACTCTTCATTCCAGCGAGTACAGCTCAGTCTTCGACAATGGGTTGGCTGCGCCGCGCACGAGCTGGATCAAAGATGGAGTCCAGCAGGAGCTGGTGTGCCCTCGGCGCTGGGCCGAGGATCACCAGCATCCGGTCCGGGCCGATCCCGAAAACCTGCGGCTGGTCGGCACCGCTACGACTCTGGAGGAGATGATAGCCAACACCAAACGGGCGCTGCTCATCACCTCCTTCTGGTACATCCGCGACGTCGACCCCTCCTCGCTCTTGCTGACGGGCCTCACCCGTGATGGGGTCTATCTCATCGAGAACGGCGAGGTGGTGGGCTCGGTCAACAACTTCCGCTTCAACGAGAGCCCGGTCAGGGTGCTGGCGCGCACGACCGAGATCGGGGAGGCGGAGCTCGCCCTCTCGCGAGAGGCTGGGGACTCCGTCTTCGTGGAGGCGCCCCCAATAAGGGTGGAGGGCTTCCACATGTCGTCGGTCTCAGACGCCATCTGACCGAGATGGCAGTCGCCTGATGGATTCGCGCCCCCAGCTGTGCGCGGTGCAGCTTGAGGGTCTGACGCTCTCGTGCCGGATCTGGGAGGGTACAGCGCGACCCGTCCTGGCCCTCCACGGTCTTGCCAGCAATGCCCGCTGGTGGGATCTGGTCGCACCGCGCCTTTCCCCTCCACATCTGGTGGTGGCCCCGGACCTGAGGGGTCATGGCTTGAGCTCCAAACCACTCGACGGCTATGGGTTCGACGAGGTTGTCCAGGACCTTCGCGACCTCGTCGCCACCATGGGTCTTCGGGCACCGGTCGTGGTCGGTCACAGCTGGGGGGCCAGCGTGGCGCTTTGGCTCGCCGCTGAGGTCGCCGACGTGGTTGGGGTCGTCTGCGTCGATGGGGGGGTGGTCGACCTGCATGAGGTATTCGGAAGCGGCTGGGAGGAGGCTCGCGAGGCGATGCGGCCGCCCCGCAGCGATCGGCTCGATGAGGCGCGGCTGCGCCAGTTCGTGTCGGCCTCAGGGATGGCGGAGGAGGTGGGTGTGGAGGCCGCCATGGCTGCGCTGCTGGGGAACTTCGAAGCCGGTCCCGACGGTTGGCTCACCCCCCGGCTGGACATGGCCCGGCACATGGAGATTGCCCAGGCACTCTACCGGCTGGACCTGGAGAGCCTGTGGGGCCGAGTCCGCTGCCCGGTCCTGTATCTGCTGGCGGACGACGGCTCTCAGCGCTCCGCGGCCAAGCGCGTAGGGGCGGAGCACGCGGTCGCTAGCTCGCGCGGTGCAGCCGAGGCGATCTTCTTACCAGGCCACCACGACTTACCGGTCCAGCATCCCAATCGGGTGGCCTCCGAGGTGGCCGGCTTCATCGCCAGGCTCGAGCAGCGGTATCACCACGGGATGACGTGCCTTACTTGACCCAGGGCACGCACCTCGGTCCCCGACGGGTCTCAGGTGGGACCCTTCTGCACCGGCCCGGCCACCAGCGGGCCAGGGGTGACCGCCGCCTCACCGGTCATGCGGTCCCCCGTGGGGCTCGCTCGCAGCCGATCGAGCAGTGCGGCAATCCCTGTCGGCAGGTTGCGAGCAACCAGGTCACCGACGCCGAGGTAGGCCAGCGGGTAGACGGCAAGCCGGTACCACCCGTAATACTGGCTGCCCTCCGTGCTGGCGGTCAGGGCCATGAGCAGGGCGAAGCCCGCGAACGCAAGCGGGATCCTGGCTTCCCGGCCGAGGGGCCGTCGCAGCAGCATGGCCGCAAGGCCCACCATTCCAACGCTCCAGAGGGGATCGTTTAGCGGTACGAAATTCCACAGACCATCCTGGCCAGAGAACAAGAACAGCGGTCCGGCCGCCAAGCTGGTGTGGCGGGCAGCCTGGGCATGCCATATCGTCAGGAACTGTTGCCAGTCGATGGCGGCGCCATAAGCGGCGAACAGGCCGACTCCAACCGGTGCGGCGAGCAGGGCTAGGACTGCGGTGCCCCAACGCCGCTCAGTGAGCAACGCGACCGCACACGCCGCCCCAACGACCACGCCCGGCACCTTCACCAGGGGTGCGAGGACGCACAGGGCGAGCATGGCGGCGGTGGGGCGCGCACCGGGGCGGCTCGCGAGCAGCAGCCCGCCCAGCAGCATGGGGGCCAGAAGCCACTCGCTCTCCACCAGGCGGCTGGCCTCCACAACCCACGGTGTGACGCAGAATGCCGCCAAAGCCACCAGCGCGGTGGGGGTTCCGAGAAAGCGGCGGCCAAGCCGGTACAAAAGGCCGGCGCTGACCAGGCTCAGCGCGATGGGCACTAGGCGGATGGCCTGGGGCCCCACCTGGGTCGGCGTGTGCTGCCCGGCCAGCAGCGCGACGCCACCAACCAGGAGACCGAAGAGCGGCGGGGCGTCGAAGTAGGGATGGACCCATGGCAGGAGAACGCCGCCGTAGGTCCTCATGACTCCGACATGTGCGTAGCCAACCAGGTACGACCAGGAGGAGGGCGAATGGTGCAGCCACAGGCTCTGACCCAGCCACGCCCAAGCCAGCTCGTCCTGATTAGCGCCGAAAGGTGGGAACTGGGTGTAGCCATAGAGCCGAAGCGCGGCACCCGCCACCAGGAGGGACACGACGATGGTCAACTCCTGGCCCTCGAGCGCCAATACGACGAGGCCAGCTGGCGACTTGACAGCAGCGGCACTGGCGTGCCCTGATGCCACTGGGTCGGTATCCGCTCCAGGGTCATGATCCGCGGGGTGGTTCGCACGCCGGGCGGGCACGGAGCGACCGTACCACGGCAGGGTCGAGGTGTGCCTGGTCCCTGCCTCAGTGCCACCAGTAGGTCCGGCGGTCCCGATGCGGGCGGCCCCATTATTCCGTTCCGTGGGATGCCCCAATGCCGTCTCTGCCATCCCGGGCTGCAGCGGCGCACGCCTCACCTGTTCACACCGCCGGCTGCCTGTCCCATCAGTCAGCCGTCTGCTCCGAGAGCCACCGGGGCTGCGCGGCCATTACAGAGCGTCCGGACGACTCTGGTCTGGGGCACAGGCCCGGTGATTCGTGTGGCCCATGACCACTGCGGTAAACCCCCGAAAGCGCATCCTGCCGACGGAGTGGTCAATGGCCCCAGAGCAGTGCT